>CAMYEY010000008.1 GCA_947254895.1 uncultured Clostridia bacterium | reverse complement strand
ACATATGGCTATGTCTATGTTGGTCAGATCGCTATGGGTGCAAGCCAGGCTCAAACCCTTAAGGTTATCGCAGAGGCAGAAGCTTATCCCGGCCCGTCATTGGTTATCGCTTACGCACCCTGTATCTCTCATGGTATCAGGGGCGGCATGACGATCTCGCAGACGAGAGAAAAGGATGCAGTTGAAACAGGTTACTGGCATCTCTGGTCCTATGATCCGAGAAGGGCTGAGGAAGGTAAGAACCCCTTCACCCTCAGTTCCAAGGCTCCTAAGCGTGATTTCCGCGAATTTGTTGAAAAAGAAGTTCGTTACACCTCGTTGAGGAGAAAGTATGACGAAGAGACAGTAGATGCTATCTTTACCAAGGCAGCAGAAGCAGCTCACGAACGTTATCTGACCTATGTCCGGATGGCTGAGGCTGACTACAGTGCAAAGCAAGATTAAGTTAGGTTGAGTCTTGGCTTAAGCGACTAGAGAGCAAAGCCAAACGAATGTGTTATAATAAATCCCTGCAGCAAAAGCTGCGGGGATTTTTTTAGCCTGTAGATCCTAACAGGCTTTTTAGGAGAAAGATTGTGAGAATTAATAGCAGTTCGAGTTTTCTATTATCGGACACTTTAGTAGCTGATGTCTTTATCTCAGACTACCTTAATAGGCTGAGCAGGGATGCCATTCGCTGTTATTTGACCCTCTTACAAACCTTTCAACATGGTAAGAAAAAAATTACGACAGCTGATCTTGGGCAACGTTTAGGCATTAGCAAGAATGATGCAGAAAAAGCCTTGAGTGACCTCCAGAAATTTAATTTGATTGTCATTCAAGCCGGCCAGCTTAACCTGGTTGACCTTAAGATGGTTGAGGCTAAAAAACTTTGGCAGTCAGAGGCTGATCGAACGGATATTTCATCAAACCAACTCTCTCAGAGGGAAAAGATAATCAAACAGATTAACGACACCTTTTTTCAGGGAGTTATGGCTTTGGGCTTTTATAGTAAAATTGATGAGTGGTTTAACCGCTATGAGTTTGAACCTGAGGTTGTTTATGCCATTTTTTCAGAGGCGGCAGGTAAAAACAAACTAGAGGGTCCCGGGTATGTTTCCGGGATAGCAGACAACTGGGCCGCTAACGGAGTTAAGACCTATCGTCAGCTTAATCGCTACTACAAGGATTATGCTGAAAGACGGGAGATTAGTCAGAAAATCAGAAAAAAACTCAACTATAACCAGTTGTTTTCTGTCTACCAGGAAGAATTGATTGACAAGTGGGTACGAGACTATGCCTATGACTTCTCGGTGATTGACTTGGCCTTACAAGAGACGGTCAACCTGACCAGTCCTTCACTTAAATATATTGACTCCGTTTTGACCCAATGGCATGAAAAAGGGCTTAAAAATGTGGAGGAAATTCGGCAGGATCAAGCAAATTTCCAAAGACGTAAACAACAAGCAAAATCGGCACCTAACCGCCATCCTAAGAGTGTCGGGGTAAGTTCTACCGGCTTGGACCAAGAGGATCAGGCAGATGAGGAGCTCTATAACGTTGACCTAATCCGTCTGCTTTCAGAGCAGAGTGATTGATATGCGCAAGCTGGATAGTTTTAATCAAAAGCGTCTTCGTCGCTATTATAATCTGATTAGGGCCCAGGCTGAAAAAGACCATGCAGCCAGGCTGGAGGAGATTTACCAAAAGTGGCCTGAACTCAAGGAACTGGAGTCGGCTAGGATAGACCTCAATTTGGCTTTGATCAAGTCTCAGATGGGCCAGCTAGGACCCGATGAAGGAGAGTTGAGACGAGAGCTTGCCGAACATGATCAGAAACTGACGGCTTTTCTTCAACAGCTAGGGCTGCCGCTAGACTATGACCAGGTGGCTTACCATTGCCCGGTTTGTAAAGATACTGGCTGGACCGGTTCAGGTTATTGCCAGTGTGCCGAACGGGTTATGCTTTATCTCAATCAAACAGACCAAGAGTTTTATCCCCCGCAAGACAAGACCTTTGCCGCTTTTCGTTCGGAAATTTTTTCTCCCGACCGAGATGAAAAATATTTCCAAGGGAAAATGTCACCCCGGGATGCCATCAAGGGAATTAGAGCCTGGTCACTCCGTTATCTTGAAAATTTCCCTAGACGGAAGGGTAATTGTTATTTCTTCGGTAGGCCGGGTACGGGTAAAACCTATATGATGACAGCACTGGCCAATGCCTTGATAGGGCAGGGCTATAACGTTGTATATATCAGAGCCGTCCAACTTTTTGAAATCATGGCTCAAAGAAGGATCCTCCTGTCGAGCTTTAATCCTGATCCGGTTGAGCAAGATACTGTTAAGCGCCAACTGGATTTGATCCAATATGCAGACCTGCTTTGCATTGATGACCTTGGCCTGGATACGGGCATTTTCCATAATGCTTCGGCAGACTTTATTCTCCTTCTCGACCAAAGACAAGACCAAGGTCTGCCGGTTATAATCACCAGCAATATTCGCCCTCGTGACTTGGGTGATGAGTATGACCCCAGATTACAGAGTCGAATTACCGGCAACTACACTTTGACACTCTTTGAGGGGGAGGATGTGCGCAAGCGAATGGCCCGGGCTAAGTCAGAGATAGCTATTAAGGAAACCCGACAGGAGCTGGCAGATGGAGATTAAGACTGGGGTAGATGTTGTCAGTATAAAACGCTTTCAGGATAAGTATAAAAGGCGGGGAGAGAAATTTCTTATGGCTTTCCTATCCGGAGAGGAGATTGATTTGGCCAAAGGGCGGATAGCTAGTCTGGCCGGATTTTTTGCTGCCAAAGAAGCTGCCGCTAAGGCCCTTGGTTCGGGTATTTGGCAGGAAGGGGTTGGTTGGCATGATCTGACCATATCTCGCGATGGCTTGGGTAAACCAAGTATCAGCTTCTCCGGCCGGGCTGCTGACCTTTATGAAGAACTACAGGGCATGAGTCATGATATTAGTATTAGCCACGAAGAGGAGTATGCTCTGGCGGTATGCCAGATTTTGACAAAGTAAAATGAAGAGTCAAGATAAAATTCCAAAAGACAAGAAAGCTACTCGGCATTATAGTGCCTTGAAAAATCTCTATGTTGGTGACCGAAGATTTGGTGGTTTACCTCGCTGGTTGTTACCGCTTGTTATTATTATGATCCTTTGTTTAAGTCTCATTCTCGGCTTGCCTCGCTTGATTAGACGGTTACAACCTGCTGATCCTGGTAAGGTTAGCCATCAGCAAACGGATTTTAGGAGCGAGGCAGATGCTGTTGTTTGTCAAAAACTAGCTAGGGTTTATCAAAGAGCTAGTCTGAGAAGTAAACTGGCGGGGTCAGCTCTTTATAACGAGGCAGTTACCTTGTTAGAGAAAGAAGCAGATAATGGTTTTTATAAGGTTAGACTTTGGGATGGGCTTGAGGGCTACATCCTGGGTCAAGAGCTTAGTTTTGCTACTGATTCCCTCAAATCACAAGATATAGCTTATAAGGTCATGGTGGTTAATGGGGAAAAAGCCATTTCATCTGACACCATCAATGGGGATATACTGGCCTTGGCACCGATGGGGTCTGTCCTCTATGCCGACTATGCAACAGAAAGGGTGGTCAGAGTACTTTTGCCCGGACCGGCAGGTTGTTATGGTTGGATTAATAGGGAGAATGTTGTTTTGGTTGATATCGGCCAAGAGATTCCTAAAAGTCAAGGTAAGGTAGCCGACATATTTTGTTCTGCAGCCCTCAAATTTTTAAATATAGCGAATATCCCGGGAGGACTAGGTCTTGACGGGATAGACTTACCCGGTGTCATTTACTTGGCATCTATTACAAATGGCCAGATGATCTCGCGGTCTATCCATGACCAGGCTAAGCTGGGTACACAAATCTCTTTAGAAAAAGATAGCCAGGGTTTACCCAACATATCCGGGCTCAAACCGGGTGACCTGGTTTTCTTTTATGATTATGCCGGACAAAGCCTATCTTCAGCCGGTATCTATATAGCAGATGACAATATGCTATATGCCGATGGCAATGCCAGCTCGGTTCAGATCGTTAACTTGGCTCAACAGGAAAAACTTCTTAAAAGATTGGCCACAGCGCGCAGGATCTTTGACTAAAATTGAGCAAAGATAATATTCATCTGGGCCTAGTAGAAGAATAGCTCATGGATTAGAAAAAATAGTTTGACATCTTGTCTTTTCATTGATATGATCATTAGGCACTTGAAAAAAGATGCTAGGCACGGCGGCGTAGCTCAGCTGGCTAGAGCACTCGGTTCATACCCGGACGGTCGTAGGTTCAAATCCCACCGCCGCTACCAAGACGGCCCGTTGGTCAAGAGGTTAAGACACCGCCCTTTCACGGCGGAGTCAGGGGTTCGATTCCCCTACGGGTCACCAGATAGCCTGTTCGCAAGCGGTTAACAGGCTATTTTATTTAAATCAAGAGCTAGGCTGATTTAGAGCCTTGCCCCAAAATATAAGCAGTAAAACCTTGTTGAATGGAGGTAGAATAATGGCTAGATGTGAGATTTGTCAAAAAGATATAAACTATGGCAGAAAAATCAGAATTACACGTTCTCAGATTTCTCGTCGGGCACTCAGACAACAGCACGCCAATGTCAAACGCGTCAGTGTTGTAGTCAATGGCAGTCCCCAAAAGATGAATGTTTGTACCCGTTGTCTCCGTTCTGACAAAGTTGAACGTGCTTAATTAAAGTAAGTACTTATTTTGAGCTCGATACTTATTCAGTATCGGGCTTTTTTGTTGGCAAAATTAGCCATTCTTGCTACTTTCAGTTAAAATAAGCTATAGTATTTGTTTGCAAAGATATGCTAAATGCAGATATTACAGATAGGAAGTTACATATTATGTTTAAAGTAAAAAGCTTGATCAAAAGTCTTGCCCTAATTATCCTGTGCTTAATTATGAGCTTGGGTTTGGTTGCATGTAAAAAAGATAATAAAGAGCAGGCTGAGGCAAATAACTCAGAAGCGACCGCTTCCATAGACCAGCAACAGGCTGCTGGTAAGCAAGTTTCGATTGATGATAAACTTACTCCGATCACCAATGTTGATGAGGTCACTGATGGTGAATTAGCTGACAGCATCATTGAGTCAGCTTCGGAAGTCGGAAAACTGGAATCAGATTCCAGCTATGAGGGGGCCTACCTGATAACTAAGCATGAGGGTAGCCTTAAAGCTGTTCCCATCCGTTACAGCCTTGGTAATTGGTTAGGTGAGCAGAAAAAACCGGTTCTCTTAGAATTTGTAGCTGATTATTCTGAACCAAGCCGAAAATCAATCCCTTACCTTAATGCTCTGGCTGATAAGTACCGGGATGACTTACTGGTTGTAAAGGTTAACATTGAGGGACACAAGGACTATGTTGACAGCTACCAGCTTGAGTATGTGCCAACGTTCTATGTTTGCAAGTCTTTGATCCTCTATAACGTTGCAACGGGTTTTGATCCCTATGCCAGCCCTAGCTTAATTGATAACATTGAACGTGTTTTAAACGATAAGCAATAATAAGGTCTAGCATGAGGGCGGTCCTAAAGAAGCTGAGGCCTTATCGCAAGCGGATTATTTTAGGCCAGTCCTTCAAGTTTTTTGAGGTTATATTAGAACTGACGGTGCCTATGCTTTTAGCCCACATGGTGGACCGGGGAATCGCTTCAGCTGACCGAGGACTTATTCTCAAATATATTTTAATTTGTCTAACTTTAGCCGTCAGCGGTATGCTGGCGGCTTTTATCTGCCAGTACCAGGCCTCGGTTGCCTCCCAGAGTTACGGTACTGAGCTGAGAAATGCACTTTTTCAGAAAATTTTAAATCTACCGGCGGAGACAGCGGCTGAATTTGGTTCAGCTTCGCTCCAAACTAGGCTCACAACGGATATTCAGATTCTCCAGCAAGGTTTGGCCATGTTGATTCGCTTGTTGCCGAGGACACCCTTTATCTGCATAGGGGCGATCTTTATGGTTGCCAGGTTAGCCCCATCTTTCGTTTGGCTTTTTTTCTTGGCGGTTTTAATCTTTTCGGCTATTTTATTTATCCTCATTAAGACCCTCCTGCCTTTGATCCAGGCTTCGCAAGAGGCGACAGACAGGTTGACCGGCCGCTTACTGGAATTGCTGTCAGGTATCAAAGTCATTAGGGCCTTGGTTAAAAGTCAGACTAAGGCTAATCAGTACCATGAGGCTAATCAAAAAATAGTCTTTTTGATGAAAAAGATTGGTCGTTACTCTGCCCTCTTAAACCCTTTGACTCAACTGGTCCTTAATTTGATCGGCCTAGCTATCCTCTGGTTAAGTTTTTCTGAAATACGATTGGGTCGTTTAGCAGGAGGAGAGCTGATTGCCTTGATCAATTACCTGGCCATGCTGCTTGTTGCCCTCCTGGTTATTTCCAACCTGGTTTTACTCTACAGCAATGTTATCGCTGCCGGTATAAGAGTGAGTCGGGTATTGACTGCTACAGACCGTAAGGATAGGGAAGAGGCTAAGCAGGTTAAGGCTCATGATCCGGCTAGTTTGAGGAGTGCGACCAACAGCCTGGAAGTCAAGTCCTTAGACTTTTCTTACCCTGGCAGTGCTAGTTGCCTCTTTAAGGATCTTTCCTTCAGCTTGCCGATTGGCAAATCCCTCAGCATCATAGGTCCCACCGGTTCCGGTAAATCAACCCTCTCTTTTTTGTTCGAGGGGCGATATGAGCCACGGGCAGGGCAAATTCTTCTCTTTGGTCAGGACATCAGAAGTTATCCGGAAGATCAACTCCTGGACTTAGTCCACCTGGTACCCCAAAGTGCCTTCCTTTTTTCCGGTAGTCTCAGGCAAAGCCTGAGCCTTGGCCTGGATGGGGTTACGGACCGGGAGATTTGGCGAGCTCTTGATCTAGCCCAAGCCCAAGGCTTTATTGCTAATAATGCAGAAGGACTGGATCAAAGAGTTGATCGGGGCGGTCAGAATTTTTCAGGCGGACAAAAACAGCGGTTGGCTATAGCCAGGGCTATCCTCCGTAAACCAAAGATTTTGATTTTTGACGATTGTACCGGAGCCTTGGATGCTAAGACGTCAGCAGACCTCTATAAGGCCTTAGGTGAAGCTCCTGAACTCCAAGATACTTGCTTGATTATGGTAAGTCAGCGAATTGCCACAGCTCGGAGGGCTGACCTGATTCTCTTGCTGGATGATGGTTTAAAGAAAGGTCTGGGAAGCCATAGCCAGCTCTTAGCTGACAATCCTCTTTATCAAGAAATCTATAGGTCACAGACAGACCTCTTGGGTCTAGACCGAGGATCTGCATCTGGGGGTGAAGAGTCATGACCAAGGGACAGCCTAAGCAAAACAATGGCCAAAAACTTAGAGGAAAGAATACAGGCAGTCAAAACAAAAGGTGGGCTGTCTTTAGCCGCCTTTTAAGATTAATGCTGGCATATCCGGTCCGCCTCGCAGCTATCATCGTGTTTGCCCTTTCCGGTAATCTTTTGCTCCTGGCAGGACCGAAACTTATGGGCCAAGCTATCGATCTTTTATTGAAACAGGGGCTTAGCAAGGCGACTCTCTTAGGCCTTAGCCTGAAACTGTTAGCTATTTATTTGCTGGCAGCCCTCCTCCAATGGTTGATGACCAGGACCAGCAGCCTTTTGGCAGCTGATTTGGTAGGCGGCTTGAGGCGGAATATTTACGAGAGGATAAACCTCCTCCCTCTGGAATTTTTCCATAAAACCCCTTTTGGTAGCTTAACTTCCCGGGTCTCAACAGATATGGATCTGGTTAATTCCGGCCTGGTAACAGGCCTGCCTCAGATGTTTTCCGGACTGGTTAGTTTGGTTGGATCCATCTACTTTATGTTTAGTATCAGTTGGCGGGTGGCACTTTTGATCATGGGACTGACTCCTCTTATCTATCTGGTATCCTGGACGATTAGCAAAAATTCTTACCACATGTACAGCCTCGAAACAGATCAGAGGGCTAAGCTAAATGGCTATGCTGAAGAGTATATAGACAGGCCGGACCTGGCCAGGACGCTTAAACTGGCGGCCCCGGTGGAGGCGAATTATCAAGAGCAAAACCAGCTCCTCTACACCTATGGCCAAAAGGCCCAGTTTTATTCCTCCCTAACCAATCCCTCAACCCGACTCGTCAATGCCCTTTCCTTTATCCTCTGCGGCGGCCTTGGTACCCTCCTGGCTATCCGGGGAGACTTAAGCCTCGGCCAGGTAGGAAGCCTGCTCTTTTATACGAATCAATTTTCTAAGCCGATCAATCAAATAACAGAGATCGTCAGTCAACTCCAAGCGGCCCTGGCTGCGGCGGCAAAAATATTTGAACTTATGGACCAGGAGACGACAGAAATTGACCCTGAAGGACTCGCAGACCTTAAGGTTAGCCAAGGACAGATCGATTTCAGGGATGTTTCTTTTTCTTATGAGCCTGGACAAGAGCTGATTAAAGACCTCAATATCCAGGTCCCGGCCAGGGCCAAGGTGGCCATAGTCGGTCCGACAGGGGCTGGCAAGACTACTCTGGTCAACCTCTTAATGCGCTTTTATGAGCTTGATGGGGGCCAAATCTTGATTGATGGCCAGGATATTAGCCAGGTGACCAGGTCTAGCCTTAGACGGTCTTTTGGTATGGTTCTCCAAGAAGTTTGGCTGTTTCGAGGGACAGTCCTGGAAAACCTAACTTTTGGCGGCCAGAACTTGGACCGAAAAAGGGTAGAGGAGGTTTGTCGACAAATTGAAGCTGATGGTTTTATCCGCCGTCTCAGTCAGGGTTATGATACGGTTTTGGATAAACACAACAGCTTGTCTCAGGGACAACAACAACTTTTGACCATTGCTAGAGTTATGCTCCAAGACCCCGTCATGTTAATTTTGGATGAAGCTACATCGGATATCGATACGGTAACGGAATTGAGGGTCCAAAAGGCCTTTGATTTGATGCTCCAGGGGCGGACGAGCTTTGTTATTGCTCACCGTCTTTCGACAATTCTCGATGCGGACCTTATCTTGGTTATGGCAGAGGGAAAGATTGTCGAGCAAGGAAATTTCAAAAGCCTAATGGCTCAAGACGGTCTCTTTAACCAGCTCTATCACAGCCAGTTTGACAAAGCAAGGTCTTAGCCCAAAGACTAAAAGCGAAATAAGTAATACGAATAAAAATAGCCTCAGGCTGGTTAGGCCTGAGGCTATTTTAGATTCTAGTTGTGATTAAAATTATTTCTGGTCCTGATTAGGCTTATAGGTTTCCCGCAAGGAGACAGTCCGGTTAAAGACAACCTTGTTCGGCCTGGAATCCTTACAGTCTTGGATAAAGTAGCCCTGTCGCATAAATTGGAAGGTCTTATCCCTGTTTTCAGGACTGACCAGCCATGGCTCTAACTTGGCCTCTTGGATGACGTGTAAAGAATCCGGATTGATCAGCTCATGGTAGTCTTGGTCTGACCCGTCAGGGTCGGCAACAGTAAAGAGTTTATCGTAGAGGCGCACTTCGGTATCCACGGCGGATTGGCAGTTGACCCAGTGGATGGTTCCTCTGATTTTGCGGCCGTCGGCTGCTTTACCACCTCGACTATCCGGGTCATATTCGCAAGTTACAGCAGTAATGTTCCCTTCTTCATCCTCCAGGTGACCGGTACATTTAACGATATAGGCTCCTCTGAGGCGGACTTCGTTACCTTGGTAGAGACGGTGGTACTTTTTCGGAGGGTCGACCTCATAGTCACTCCGCTCAATCCAGATTTCTCTGGAAAAGGTCATCTTATGGCTACCTAGGTCTGGTTTACCGGGGAAATTCTCAACCTCTAATTCTTCCTCCTGCCCTTGGGGATAGTTGGTTACGATCAGCTTGATAGGGTCGAGGACGGCCGAACCTCTTAGGGCATGTTCATTGAGATCTTCTCGGATACAGAATTCTAAAAAGTCATGGCTAACCACAGAATCAACCTTGGATATTCCAATTCTTTCTGAAAAGTTACGGATAGACTGGGGGGTATAACCTCTCCGGCGGAGACCTGAAATGGTAGGCATCCGGGGGTCATCCCAACCGTCGACGATTCCTTCTTCGACTAGGGTTCTCAGCTTGCGCTTGCTCATTACAGTGTATTCGATGTTGAGCCGGGCAAACTCAATTTGTCTAGGTTTATAAGGGACACTGCAGTTCTCGACAAACCAATTATAAAGGGGGCGGTGGTCTTCAAATTCCAATGAACAAAGGGAATGGGTGATGCCTTCAATTGCATCCTCCAAGGGATGGGCAAAGTCGTACATGGGGTAGATGCACCAGTCATCACCGGTCCTGTGGTGGTGTTCATGGGCGATCCGGTAGATGACCGGGTCGCGCATGTTTATATTGCCCGAATTCATGTCAATTTTAGCCCGGAGGGTCATCTCTCCATCTTTGAATTCGCCTGCCCGCATCCTCTTAAAGAGGTCCAGGCTCTCAGCGATGGGGCGGTCCCGATAAGGGCTGTTTTGGCCGGGCTCGGTGAGACTACCACGGCTTGTCCTGATTTCGTCAGCCGAAAGCTGGCAAACATAGGCGAGGCCCTTTTCAATCAATTCAATGGCAAATTGGTACATTTGCTCAAAGTAGGATGAGGCGTAAAAGAAACGGTCGCCCCAGTCATAACCTAGCCAGTGGACATCTTCTTTTATAGCATTGACATATTCCACATCTTCACGGACAGGGTTGGTATCGTCCATACGGAGGTTACAGATACCACCATATTTATCGGCGGTGGCAAAGTCAATGTAGATAGCCTTAGCGTGGCCGATATGGAGGTAACCATTGGGTTCGGGAGGGAACCTGGTGTGGACCGTCCGTCCTTCATACTGGCCACCTTTAGCCAGGTCCTGGTCAATGAAGTCGTGGATAAAGTTACCGGGCATTGAGCCGGGATTTTCTAAGATGCTTGTTTTTTTATCAGTCATTTATTTACCTCTGGTCTGCCGGTCTCGGATCGGCAGATTTATTTTTACTTGTTTTCTGCCTGGTATTGAGCTAAGAGGTCAACGACTTGGCTTAGACGTTTGACCGACTCTGCCTTGCCTAAAAGGAGGAGGAGTTCAATTGAACCTCCCGGGGTGACTTGTTTGCCGGATAGGCCGATCCGGATAGGATTCATGATGGCTCCGGTTTTTAAGTCAAGTTCTTGACAGAGGTCCTTAAGGGCAACTGTCAGACCTTCTTCACTGAAATCGCTTGTTTCTATTTTAGTTAAGACATGGCGAAGAACCTTTTCGGCCAGCTCAGGCACGAGTTTACTCCGTTTGTGGTAGTACATTTGAGGGTCAAAAGCTGCCGGCTCTTTGAAAAAGTCTAACATTTGGGGAATATCAGATTTTTTTACCAAGCGGCTTTGCAACATGGAGGCCAGGAGTTGGGGATCATAATTTTGACCGGCAAAAAATTCGTCCAGGTCGGGTTTAACCCAGGCGATAAAGTCAGCCTCAGACATTTGTCTGATATATTGCTCATTATACCAAGCCAGTTTGGCATAATCAAAGACCGCCGGTGACTTGCTTATGCCGGAGATAGAGAAGGCTTTAACCAGTTCTTCCAGGCTAAAGATTTCTCTTTCATCCTTACTGGGGGCCCATCCGAGGAAGGCGATGTAATTGATAATAGCCTCACTGAGATAACCGTCTTGAATTAAGGCTTCAAAAGTTGTAGCCCCATGTCTCTTGGAGAGTTTCTGTCCGTCCTGGCCTAAGATTAGGGGAAGGTGGACATAGTGGGGGATGGTCCAGCCGAATGCTTGGTAAAGTAGGTTATATTTGGGTGTGGAGGAAAGGTATTCTGATCCGCGGACAACGTGGGTGATTTCCATCTCATGGTCGTCAATAACGTTGGCAAAGTTATAGGTCGGAAACCCATCTGACTTGATTAAGATTTGGTCTTCAAGTTCTTTATTTTCAACTGTGATTTCACCGAAAATGTCATCCTGAAAGCTTGTTGTCCCTGTGAGGGGCATCTTCTGCCGGATAACATAAGGTTCACCTGCAGCTAGTTTGGCTTCTACCTCTGCCTGACTTAAGTCACGACAGTGACGGTCGTAGCCTTGGTGCCCCTCCGGTCCATCGGCCTGGCTTTCTAAGCTAGCCAGCCTTTCTTTAGAACAAAAGCAATAGTAGGCATGCCCTGTTTTAACTAATTGTTGGGCATAGGGCAGGTAGTGGTCTAAGCGTTGGCTCTGGACATAAGGGGCGAAGGGACCACCAATGTCCGGTCCTTCGTCATGCTGGAGATGAACTTGAGCCAGGGTCTGGTAAATGTGTTCGATCGCTCCTTCGACCAGCCTTTCCTGGTCTGTATCTTCAATCCGTAAAATAAAGTCACCCCCCTGGCACTTAGCTACCAGGTATTCGTAGAGGGCAGACCTGAGATTACCGACGTGCATAAAGCCGGTTGGGCTCGGTGCAAAACGGGTCCTAATTTTATGTGTCATAGTGCCTCCTTTATAGCTAAGCTAGAGTCTACCATATCTCCGGAAAAATATTTAGTCTTTATCGGCCTTCCGATGCCTATATCCAGCTTCTTTTTCCATTGCACGAGCCTTGGATAATAAGTGGTCCAGCTTCAATTGCAAACGGAGGATCCGCCAACGCCTATAGGCTTGAACGGCTAGGGCCAGAAACAAACAGATAAGACAGAAGATAATGAGTCTTGCTAGACCGGGATTTCTTTGCCAGTTATTTACAAGGTTACTGATATAGGTATTGTCTGATAAGATTGTTCGATCCGATCCGACCTCTACCGCTATTTGACTGCCGTCGGTTAATTTGAAAATAACTTGACCAACCAGACTGGATTGAGCAAGGGGGCGGTGGTGGGGTCCAGAGGAGACATATTCTACAGTAGACTCTAAAAAATCATTATTGGCAGGATGGATATAGTTGATGGTTTTGGTGAAAACCAGGTCAATCTGATCGCCTTCTAGCGTGTAGTCTTTGGCCGGATAAGATTGACCTTGGTTAGCAATAGGGCTGACTCGATAGTAGTCGGCTATTTTTTTGAGAAGGAGGCTGATCTCACTGGCAAAAGAGCTTTGCCCTACATCACTGATGAGGACGAGGTAGCTATTAAGATTTTGCTTGCCTGAAACGAAGGAGAAGGATAGACCATCATAAGCCATTGTCCAGGCTGACTTGACACCTTGCTCACTGCTAAAAATCTGGCTAAAGGGGTGGTGGAAGGCGAGGGTAGAATTATCGGTCAAATCGGTAAAGTATTCCTTTTCGCTGAACAGACGGGCAACTTGGCTGTTCTTTTCCAATTGAATGATGATCTTGGCCAGATCGTTCAGGGAACTATATTGGGCAAGCTTATCGCTATCTTTCACAAGGTCGTAAGTCTGGCCCTCGGGAGCCGGTTGATTCCAGTCAATTTGCCCGCTGATGTTGGTAAAATGGGTATTGGTCAAACCTAGCTCTTCGGCTCTTTGGTTCATTAGGTCGACTGTTTGTTCAAGGCTAGGGCTGAGTCTTTCCGCTAATGCTACAGTTGCTAAAAGAGAGTTATCGTACACTTGAGCAGCTAAAAGGTTACTGATATATATAGGCTGGTCAGGGCTAATATTCCAGTTTAAAGCAGACTGGTCCTGAGGAGTATAGGCCAGGGAATTTTCACTTAATACAATCTTGTCTTCTGCCTTTAAACGCTCTGCTGCCAAGAGAGCTAAGACTAGCCTGTTGGCTGCCGGTAGGGCCTGCCGAAGGTCAGCATCTTTGGCATAGAGGACCTTATCAAATTCTGTGTTCAAAGCGAGGGCGGTTTGAGAGGAAATCTCAGGCTTGAAGTCCCGGGAAAGCCTGAGAGGGTCAGTGACAGCCCATAGCTTCAGAGGTTGGCTGATTGCCAAAACAAGGGTCAAGCACAGGGCCAGAGCAAGGTAATATGGTCTCCGGTATTTAACTGTGGGGCTTTTTATCAACGGCATTTTTTCATCCCAAACATGTCACTTGGGCCAGCTTCAAACTGCCCAGTCATCAGGCTTATTTTAGCAGATCGCTTATTGCAGGTCGACTCTAAAAAGGTTAGAATATGCCCATGATTACTAGGAGAAAAACCCGGATTAATATACTATTCTTATGCCTTTGCATGCTCCTGCTTAACCTGGTTGCTTGTTCGCCGGAAGGGGTAGCAGAAGATAGCTTACCGGCTCATTATGGAGATTATGGACGTGATGAGGCTATTGCTTTGGCGACTAATTTCCCTGAGCGCTATGCAGGATCTGAACAGGAAAAAGCGGCTGCGGATTGGTTGACTCAGGAGCTGGAAAGTCTCGGATATAAGGTCGAGAGGCAAGAGTTTTCCGGGCAAACGGCTGCCGGTGAAAGTTTCACTTCTCAAAATATTATCGTAAGGATTGAGGGCTTAGGCTTTCAGGAAAGTGAACCGGAGCAGAAAAGTGAGTCAGAAAAGGCAGAGCCTGTTCTAAAATTCGACCTGGCTAATATCAGTAAGAAAAAGCTGGTTATGGCAGCCCACTATGATACTCCGATTAAGGATAGGCAGGTTGAGGCACCAGAGGATAGCCGGGGTGACGGCATCCATAACAATGCAGCTGGAGTTGCCAGCTTACTTAGCCTGGCTAAAACAATGAAAACAAGTAAACCCGGCTACAAGGTAGACTTGGTGTTTTTTGGGGCATCAACAGCCAACTTTGCTGGGGCTAGAGCCTATCTGGACCAGCTTCCAGCCGATGATATTGCTAAAATTGACGCCATGTATAATCTAGATAAGATATATGCTGGAGACAAGGTTTATGCCCACGCCGGTGTAAATTCAACCAAGGACCCTGATTCCAAGTACTACGAGCAAAGACAGAAGCTTTATGAGCTGACAGACGCTTACTACAATAACATGCTGTTGACTAATAATGACTTTGCCCTGTATACCAATCAGAATACTTTTATGGTCCAGTCACCCTTTAGTGGCCAAGAGGTTCTTTTTCGTGAATGGACGACCCACCAAGGAGACCACACTCCCTTTGATGAAAAGGATATCCCTATTGTCTTTATCGAGTCTTTTGAATACGATGTAGACAAGTATGAAGACCTGGGCAAGGAGACCACAGACCCACATTTTTCAATCGTTGGGGGTGTCATTGATGGTAGCAACCTAGATTCGGTGAGTGTGCTCAGTAGTTATTTTCAAGCGGCCGAGAGCAAGAAAAATGAGAAGGTCTTTGGCCCACGAACTGACGAAGATGAGCGAGAGACGGGAGCAGGAGGTCAAGCCGACCAGGAAAAGAAAATCGTCGACCGGCTGACGAGAAGAATCAACAACATAGCTTTCCTTTTGTTGGAAAGTTCACGTAATGCCGGCAGCGGCTACGACCTAAAGGAGTGATCATAGCCTCCAGAAAGGATTTTTATGCTTGGTCCAAACCTAACTATCAACTATGTATTTTGGCTGATTGCGATCATTGTCTTTATTATTGCCGAAGTTCTTACCGTTAACCTTGTTTCTATCTGGTTTATGTTGGGGGGCCTAGTTGCCTTGGGACTAGCCTTGGCAGGCTTATCTGCTACAATTCAGGTTATAGCCTTTATTGTTGTTTCAGCTATCAGTCTAACAATTTTTCTCTGCTTTATTAGGCCCAAACTTAATGCTAAAGAACTCGACCAGACAAAAACCAATGCTGACAGAATTATCGGTCAAGAGGCTGAGGTTATTGCTAGCATTGATCCACTTAAAAATGTCGGCCAAATTCGGGTTAAAGGTCAGATTTGGTCTGCCTCTTCTGACCAAGATAAAGTTATTCCCCAAGGCAGTTTAGTTGTGGTAACCGCTATTAAGGGCGTTAAAGCCTATGTAATAGAGATCGATAAGAAGGCGTAAGCTTTAAACGAAGGAGTAAACCATGAAACTTTTGTTCACCATTGTGGCATCCCTAGCCCCTCTTATATCCATTGCGATTTTAGCCCTGATTGTTTTGCTTTTGATCATTCGCAATGTCGTAGTTGTACCCCAGGCTCATGTTTTTGTTATAGAGCGGTTGGGCAGTTTTAAAGAAGCCTGGCAGGCCGGCCTTCACATAAAGATGCCTTTTATCGATAAGGTAAGCCGGAAGATTTCTATGAAAGAGAGGGTGGCCGATTTTGATCCTCAATTTGTGATTACCAAGGATAATGTTACCATGCAAATTGATACAGTTCTTTTTTACCAGGTGGTTGACCCTGTCCTCTACTGTTACGGTATAGAAAATCCGATCAATGCAATTGATAATTTATCGGCGACCACTTTGAGAAACATCATAGGTGACCTGGAGCTTGATGAGACCTTGACCTCTAGAGATACAATCAACCAGCAAATGCGGATTTTGCTTGATGAGGCAACTGATCCTTGGGGAATTAAGGTCAACCGGGTTGAGCTTAAAAACATTGTACCCCCTCAGGATATCCAAAACTCTATGGAAAAACAGATGAAGGCTGAGCGTGAAAAACGTGAGAGTATCCTGATTGCTGAAGGTAAAAAAGAAGCCGAAATCAGGATTGCAGAAGGTGAAAAAGCCGCAGCCATCCTAAGGGCAGATGCTAGACGGGAGCAGGCTATCAGAGAAGCTGACGGTAAGGCTCAGGCTATCCTCAAAATACAGGAGGCTAGAGCAAATGGTCTGGCTATGATCAAGGCTGTTCAAGCAGACCAGAGCGTTATAGCCCTCAAGGGTTTAGAGACCATGGAAAGGGTGGCTGATGGTAGGGCAACTAAGATTATCATCCCCTCTGAACTTCAGGCTTTGGCAACCGCCGGGATAACCATTAAAGAGACCCTGGAAGGAATCAAACCTTCTGAGACAAGCAAGCAAGATTAAAGTGAGAAAGTCTCGGTAATACCTATGCTAGTAGGCATTAAGATTAACAATTTTGCCCTCCTGAAGGATTTTAAGCTGGGCCTTGGTTTCCAAGAACTCTTGGAAACCAAGACAAACGGACAGGGCTCAGATTTGCCAAGTCTCAAGCCCCTTAATGTTTTTATCGGGCAAAATGCCAGCGGCAAATCGAGCTTTTTTGAAGCCCTGCAATTTCTCCGGCAGACCCTCAGTAGAGATGTTCAAGAAGCTGCTAACCTGAGTAGACCGGGTAGCTATTCTGACCTGGTTTATTCGAGAAAACCTGGTGAATATGATCTGACCTTTGACCTAGTCTTGCAAAAGCATAAGGGCTACTGGTTAAATTATCAGCTTAAGATTTCATCTGACCAAAATCACCGCCCTTACATAGCAGAGGAGTCATGCTGGTCCTATGACTTGGCTACCCCTCAAAACGGTTCGACTTGTCTCTTACAAAGCACATTAGGGGAGGGTAAGGTTTTAGTTGATAAGGCTTACCAAGCATTTCAACTTACCGAAAAAAAGATCTCTGTCGTTCACCTGTATGGCAGACAGACCAACTGTCCTGACCTGGTTTGGCTCTACAATCAAATTACCAGGTTCTATTGTGCAAATTTTAAGAATTTGCCGGCTAAGATAAAGAGCAAGGCGAGAACCGGTGGCCACAAACACCTTAACCGTAAACTGGATAATGTCGCCAATGTCCTCTACTATCTCAAAAAAGAAAAAAAACAACTTTTTCGTCAGTTGCAGGAGGATCTGGATGCTAATTTACCTAAGCAAAGTCGGATTGACTTGGGTCAGCTGGATAAGCTTGATAACCAGGGGCAAATTAAGCTGCTCCTAGCCTATCTCATTATGGCAGATCCTCGTCCTCTTCTGGCTTTTGACCAACCGGATTCTGGACTTCATTATGATTTGGTGGATTCCTTGGCCTTGGGTCTTAGGGACTATGTTATACATAATCCCTGTTCTCAGATTTTTATTTCTACCCATAATGTTAATCTACTCGAGGGCTTCTCGCCCAGGGAGGTCTGGTCCTTTGACCGGCTAACAGACCGAGAAGGAAATGACCGGGTAGAGGCCCGTTACTTAGCGGATGATCGCCTGGTGATGGCTATGTATGAGGAAGGGGTGGGACTCGGATCCCTCTGGTATTCGGGCTACCTTGACCAGGTTACAGATGCATGATTATAGAGGTTTTGTGTGAAGATAAGTCCTCCGTTCCGGTGCTTTCTCAGCTTATCTCTGAACTGATTGAGGATAGTCCGGGCCTGGTTGACCAAGTCAAGCTTTACCCCCATCGTGGCAAGGGCAAGCTGCCTGAGCACATTAAAGAGCCGGCACAAGCTAAGGCGTCATCCCTGTTGGACCTCCTGCCAGCTAAGATTAGGGCCTATGACCGGGTATATCGGAGAACAGAGGTTATCCTTGTTGTTGTACTTGATGCTGATGACCAGGATGCCGGTCAACTCTATCAATCGATTGAAAATGTGATCCGGTCAGAATCAGATAATAAGTATTTTGTCATTGGCATTCCGGTTGAGGAGACAGAGGCCTGGCTCTTGGGTGATCGGCCGGCTCTTATGGCTGCCTACCCCAATCTGGACCTCAGCTTACTTGAAGGTTATAAACAAGATAGTGTTTGTCATACTTGGGAGGTTTTGGCCCGGGTTATTTTGGGAGACCGGGCTGAGTCTTTAATAGGAGTGGGTTATCCAGCAGTTGGTATATACAAGGACCGTTGGGCCAGGGCAGTATCACCCTTTATGAAGATTAAAAATAACGAGTCCCCAAGTTATCAAAAATTTGTCCACCATTTTAGCCGGGTTTTATCTTGGTTGAGGGACGGGTCTCATGCTCAATAAAAACGACCTGCAAGGTTTAAAAAATCCGAATGTTGACGACCCCGTCAGTAGTATTTATGTGCATGTTCCTTTTTGTCGATCTAAGTGTGGTTACTGTGACTATTATTCTTTGGGTTCGGGCCGGGCTGATTTTGCTGCCTTTGCCGCAGGTATTAAGCAGGAGTTAGATATCACCTTAGCCTATCTGGAACAAAAAGGGGTTCCGCTTGCCCCACTTAAAAGTCTTTATTTTGGTGGAGGTACCCCATCGGCCCTGCCGGCTGAAGTCATGGCAGGATTCTTGGATTTATTCAAAGAAAGGTTGGTCTTTTCACCGGAGGCCGAGGTTACCATGGAGGTTAACCCCGAAGGATCAGGCCAGGAAACAGTCAGACGAGCCATTGCAGGAGGGGTCAACAGGATTTCTTTGGGTTACCAGGCTAAGCAAGACCGGTTGCTGAAAAAAATTGGTCGGATTCATAGCTACCAAGATTTCCGATCAATGCTTGATCTGGTGCGCTCACTGGGAATTACGAATATTTCTTGTGACCTGATGTTTGGCCTACCTGACCAAGACCTGGCTGATGTTTTGGACTCAGCTCTGGACCTGATTAGTTTAGAGATTCCCCACATCAGTTTTTACTCTTTAATCTTGGAGCCGGGAACCCGTTTTTATAGGACCTATGCCAAGCGGCCAGACCTTTTGCCGTCAGAAGATTTGGAGCGCCGGATGTATCATGACCTAGTGGCTTACTTCCAAGGCCAAGGTTTTCGTTATTATGAACTTTCCTCAGCAGCCCGGCCCGGCTTTTACTCCCGCCATAACTATAATTACTGGACCGGTCGCCCCTACCTTGGTTTGGGACCGGGTGCCCATGGGTATTTTAACGGCCTAAGAAAGGGTAATATTAGGTCCCTCAACCGTTGGTTGGAAGCGCCATGGGAGTCTGCTGAGATAGAAGAGATTTCGGGAGAGCTGGCTGTGAGGGAATATGCCATGCTAGCCTTCCGCTTAGATCGGGGGTTTTCGCCAGGAGATTTCCAAGAGAGATTTGGCTTGGTCAACCCCTTTGAGGAAGAACTAGCCGGTCTTGAGGCCCGTAAACTGATCTACTGGGATGGTCCGGGAGCCAGCTATAAGCTCAGTCAGCTCGGTCTTGATTTTGCCAACCAGGTCTTTATGGAATTTCTTTGATGAACTTCATTTTTTTGCCATAATTCTTCGCTTTCCTTACATTGACAGCCTAGAAATGTAATGCTAAAGTGGCTTTAGCACTCGGGGATAATGAGTGCTAAAGGAGCAGATTTGTTAAGCGAAAGAAAGAAAAAAATTCTCCAGGCGATCATCGACGACTACATAACAACAGCTGAGCCTGTTGGGTCTAAGGCTTTGATCAAAAATCATAGCCTTGGTGTCAGTTCGGCGACTGTGAGAAATGAGATGAGTGAATTGGAAGACTTGGGCTATCTGGAAAAGCCCCATACCTCTTCCGGCCGAGTTCCTTCTGACAAAGGTTACCGGACATATATCGATCTCTTACTCAATTTGCGTCCCTTGGATTACAGGGATCGGGCAGAAATTGAGAGCTTTTTTCGCCAGCATGCAACGGAAGTGAGTGATTTAGTCAGACAATCTGCGGCTGCACTGTCTGCCCAAACAAATTTTCCGGCTATGGTCATTTCACCCCGTTACGGTGATAGCAGCCTTGAGCAAATTAAGCTGTTAATGATTGAGCCGGGCAAGGTTTTGGTGGTTGTTGTACTGTCACCCGGAATTGTAAAAGATCGCTTGGTTAGGTTGCCAACAGAGCTTGACCAATCTGACCTGTCCTTGATTTCTAATTTGATTGAACACAATTTAAGTGGACAAAAATTAGACCAGATAACCATGATAGCTGTTTCGGCTGCAGCTGAGGATGTTCCTGTTCCGGAGAATCTTCTTAACCAGGTTTTGTTTGAGGCTTACATCTCAATTAAACAAGCAGAAAATATTAACTTTTATTTAGAAGGTAGCCACAAGCTGCTTGACCAGCCTGAGTTTCAAGAGATCAAGGAAGCACAAAAACTGATGCAGGTGATTCACCAAGAAGGTTTAGTGGCAGGATACATGAGTGAATGGGATAATCAAGGTCAGCCGACACATAATTCAGAAGCAGGGGTTGCAGAAAAAGAAGGCCTTACATCTTCTGATAAACCATTAAATGAGCAGGGGGAAAATCCATCCTACATGGTAAGGATAGGTCAGGAAATTGCCCTGGATGGCCTTGAAGAATGTAGTTTTATTACTGCTACTTATAGGATAACGAATAAGATTACCGGCCGGATTGGCGTGGTCGGACCAAAGAGAATGGCCTATGACAAGATTATCTCTCAGATAAATTTTGTTAATTATACGCTAGATAGGCAGCTCTTGGCCCTGGCCGCCGGTACCGACCCAGAGGAGGATAAAGATGAGCAAGAATAAGCCCAAGGGTAAGCAAGGCCCAAAGTCTGAGGAAAATGCAAAGGTGCATGATCGGGTGGAGCTCGAGAACCAGGAGCAAGAGGGTGAGTTAAATACGGAAGAGTCCTTGCAAAACCCTGAGATGGCAAAAGAAGAAACAGATGACTATGCCAAGCTCAATGATCAGTACATGAGGCTGGCTGCCGAATATGATAATTTTCGTAAGCGGAGCAATAAAGAAAAAGAGGCCATCTATGGGTCGGCCCTCTGTGACGTTTGCCGGTCCTGGTTACCGGTTCTCGATAATATAGACCGGGCTATAGCGGCTCTGGAACAGCTGGAAAGCAAGGAAAGTAAACAGATGCTTGAAGGGATTGAAATGATCCGTAAACAGGCTAAGGAAACCATGCAACAGCTGGGAGTAGAAGAAATCGTCAGCCTTGGCCAAAGTTTTGACCCGGTTTACCATGAAGCCATAGCCCACATAGTTGATGACAAGTATGGAGAAAATGAAATATTTGATGTTGTCAAAAAGGGTTACAAAAAGGGTGACCAGGTCATCCGCCACAGCCAGGTGTGTGTAGCTAATTAGCTGGAAAAAATAAGCTTTGGCCTCGTGTGGTTGAAGCATAAATGAAGTCATAAAAAATAAACAATTAGGATAAAAAGTGGAGGCAAATATGTCTAGAATAATCGGAATTGACTTAGGAACAACAAACTCATGTGTAGCTGTCCTAGAGGGCGGCGAACCAGTCGTTATACCAAACCCTGAAGGGGCCAGAACAACTCCCTCAGTGGTTGCTTTTACCAAGGATAACCAGAGATTGATTGGAGCTATTGCCAAAAGACAGGCTACGAGCAATCCGGACCGGACCATTTCTTCAATTAAAAGAGAGATGGGGTCCAATTTCCGGGTGAAAATTGACGATAAAGAATATACTCCCCAGGAAATATCAGCTATGATCTTGCAAAAATTAAAGGCGGATGCGGAGGCTTACTTGGGCGAAAAAATCGACCAGGCTGTTATCACGGTACCTGCCTACTTTAGCGACTCGCAAAGACAGGCTACAACTGATGCCGGTAAGATAGCTGGCCTTAATGTTCTCAGGATTATCAATGAGCCGACAGCTGCAGCCCTGGCCTATGGTCTGGATAAAGAACATGACCAAAAGATCGTTGTCTTTGACTTGGGCGGCGGAACTTTTGACGTATCCGTCATGGAAATTGGTGATGGAGTTTTTGAAGTTTTAGCTACCTCCGGTAATAACCGCTTGGGTGGTGACGACTTTGACCAGAGGATCGTGGATTATTTGATCGCTGAAATGAAAAAAGACCAGGGGATCGATCTGTCTAAAGATAAGTTAGCCTTACAGAGGCTGAGAGAGGCTGCCGAAAAGGCCAAGATTGAGTTATCCGGTGTAACTTCAACCAATATCAACCTGCCCTATATTACGGCAGGTGCAGACGGCCCAAAACACTTAGATGTTAACCTTAGTCGGGCTAAGTTTGATGAGTTGACAGATGATCTGGTCGATAAGACTATGGGACCCTTGCAGCAAGCGATCAAAGATGCCGGACTGGCCCCCTCGGATGTCCAAAAAGTTTTATTGGTTGGCGGTTCAACTAGGATACCGGCCGTCCAAGAACGGGTGAATAAGTTCTTTGGTCAGGAACCCTTTAAAGGCATCAACCCGGATGAATGCGTCGCTATCGGTGCAGCTATCCAGGCCGGTGTACTCTCGGGCGATGTCAAGGACCTCCTCCTTCTCGACGTAACACCCCTTTCCTTGGGTATTGAGACCTTGGGCGGGGTTATGACCAAGATTATTGACCGGAATACCACTATTCCTACTAAGAAAAGCCAAGTCTTCTCGACTGCACAGGATGGGCAGACCCAGGTTGAGGTCCATGTTCTCCAGGGAGAGAGAGAGTTTGCTAAAGACAATAAATCGCTCGGCCATTTCATTTTGGATGGTATTGCACCCGCTGCCAGAGGTATTCCTCAGATAGAAGTTACCTTTGATATTGATGCTAACGGTATCGTTAATGTTTCAGCTGTTGATAAGGGAACGAATAGGGAGCAGAAGATTACAATTACCGCATCGTCTAACCTGTCTGATGCTGAAATTGATGAAGCTGTGAAAAATGCTGAAAAGTATGCTGAAGAAGACCGTCAACACAAGGAGAAAGTTGAAGTTAAAAACCAGGCTGACTCCACGGTTTATCAAACAGAAAAAACCCTCAAAGATCTGGGAGACAAGCTGGATGCAGCGGAGAAAACCTCAGTCGAGGATGAATTGAAAAAGCTGAAAGATGCCATTGCAAAAGATGACGTTGAAGCTATGAAGACAAGCATGGAGGCAGTCCAACAGGCTTTCTATAAGGTATCTGAAAAACTTTACCAACAGGCAGGTCCCGACCAACAGCCGGGAGCTGGAGCAGGGCCTAATCCTGGATCTGACCAGCAGGCTGGCCAAGGCAATGGACCGGGTTCTTACGAGGCCGATTTTAAGGATGTTGGTTCAGACGACTAGGTCTGGTTTGTCTAAAGAAAACTGATAATGATAGAATAACAAAGCAAGTTAGAGGTAACCCGCTAACCAGACTGAAGGCTGGTTAGCGGGATTATCAAGTTCGCGTACTAGGAGGTTTGAACCAGTGGCGGATAAGCGTGACTACTATGAAGTGCTGGGTGTCAACCGAGATGCTGATGAAAGCCAGATCAAGAGGGCTTTTTGGAAGCTGGCTAAAAAATATCACCCGGATGTCAACAAGGATGATCCGGCAGCTGAGCAAAAGTTTAAGGAAGCCAATGAGGCCTATGAGGTCTTAAGTAATAAAGAAAAAAGACAGCGCTATGACCAGTTTGGCCATGCCGGTGTAGATGGACAAGGCTTCCCGGGTGGCGGAGCCTCCGGCTTCGGCATTAATCTTGAGGATATCTTTTCCTCAATCTTTGGTGACTTTGGTGGTATGGGGGGATTTTCCTCTAGAGGCAGGTCTGGCAGACAGGGCCCTATACCGGGTGCTAACCTCCGTTATCGGATGAACCTGGACTTTATGGAGGCAGCCTTTGGGACTGAACGGGAAATTAAAATTCGCAAAGAGGATATTTGCCGAAAATGTCATGGCTACGGAACGGCTGATGGCAAGGAGGCTCCGATCTGTCAGGTTTGCCATGGGAGCGGTCAGGTTATTGGCGTACAGAGGACCATGTTTGGCCAGGTTAGGACCAGTCAGCCATGCTCTAACTGTCATGGTTTGGGCCACTCTATCGCTCAACCCTGTACAGATTGTCACGGTTCAGGCCGAACGATGGTGACCAAGCGCCTCCATGTTACTATTCCCGCCGGTATCAATGAAAGAGAAATGCTCACCTTAACGGGTGAAGGAGAGCCTGGTACCATGGGAGCCCCTTACGGTGACCTCTATATCGAAATTCATATTAAAGCTCATCCGATTTTTACCCGCCAAGGTAATACGACCTTTTGTAGCGTCCCGGTGACCTTTACCCAGGCCGCCTTAGGACAGGAGATAACGGTTCCCACCATTGATGGTTCTGAAGCTTTTAAAATTAAACCGGGTACCCAGCCGGGGGATATCTATACCATGCCGGGTAAGGGGATACCTTATATCAATAGACCGAATCTTAGGGGAGATCAAAAATTCCAGGTTGAGTTGGAGGTTCCTCGCAACCTGAGTAAAGAACAACAAGCCCTCCTGGAAAAATTTGAAAATAGCCTTAAAGCAGAAAACTATGAAAAGCGAACGGGGTTTTTCGATAAGATCAAAGGACTCTTTAAAGATAAAGATAACAAACAAAAGTCAGAGAATAAGGACTAAGGATAGGCATAATGACGGATCAGGCAGAACAAGTTTGGATTGTTTTTCACTTTTTAACCAGCCACGAAGCGGCCTATCCTATCAGTAATTTTTTACAGGCCATGGGGTCGGTAGGGGTTACCTCGGTAGATAAGGCAGACTTTTTAAAGACCTTGGAAGAACAAGCAACACCTGACTTGATTATCGATGAATTCTTAGCCGGACTCTCCTTTGAAGTTAGGCTAGAGGCCTACTTCCCTTACCGGGATGGGCAGGTTAAGGCAGAGCTATTGCCTGACTCTGCAAGACTTATGGTTACCTCCGAGAGAGATGGAGCCCGAGACCAGGACTTAGTCTGGCAAAAGTTAGCTGATTTTGAGGGACGGATCAAGGAGGCCCTGGAATCAATTGCTGAGTTTTGTCAGCTTGGCCAAGGCTATCAAGGCTATAGCCTTGTCAAGGAAGAAGACTGGGCTAACAACTGGAAATCATATTATCAAACTTTAAAATTTGGCAGGATAGTCGTTAATCCCAGTTGGTTAAATTATCAAGTGCAACCCGGTGAGTTACTCTTAAATCTTGACCCGGGTTCAGCTTTTGGCACAGGGAGTCATGAATCGACAGCTCTAGCTCTTAACTTTTTATCTAGCTATGATTTTACCAAAGAGCCTTCAAGGGAGCGATCGCGCTTGCTTGACCTCGGGACGGGGAGTGGCATTTTAGCTTTAGCAGCAGCGAAAGTTTTACCGGATTGGCAGGTGGAGGCCGTTGATATTGACCGTCACGCCGTTGACCAGGCGAAAGCTAATGCTGCCAAGAATAACCTGAATATTAAATTTTCAACTGGTGAATTAAGGGATCAACCGGGACCCTACAATATTATTCTGGCGAACCTTATTGCCAACCTCCACTTGGACCTGGCAGAGGACTATTGCCGCAAGCTTGCCCCGGCCGGACTCCTTTTAGCTTCCGGAATCATAGCCGGTCGCCTAGATGATGTTCGTGCTTGTTTTGAGAGCAATT
The DNA here is from genome assembly GCA_947254895.1 of uncultured Clostridia bacterium. GTDB lineage: Bacteria > Bacillota > Clostridia > Saccharofermentanales > DTU023 > UBA5436. Next base: position 2,146 of record CAMYEY010000008.1, on the reverse strand, counting down.
CACTAGAAATCTTAGACCTTTACCGGGCAGGTGATTGGTCAGCTATTTTGGCTCAAAAGTCTTAAACGCGGGAATTACCCAGGTGGTGAGTAGCCTAGTCAGAATAGCAGGATTCAAATTGTGAAGTTTTAATAGAGATATGTAATAATTTCGCCTTGCGGTTGTCGTATTTCTTGACTATTCTAGTTTTAAATAGCAGGAGGGGTACCGATTAATGATTAACAAAGATATCGAACAACTGATGATGGATGATGACCACCCATTGATGATTAGGTCAGAGGATGTAGCTACGGTCAGGATGGAGAATACCCTTCTACACGCCACCATGGTTTTATCGACAGTGGGCTACAGCTCCATTCCGGTTCTTGATAATAATCACAGGTTGCAGGGTGTTGTTACCATGCCTATGATTATTGAAGGGATCAAGGATCAAGTTGCTTATAATTGGGACCTTCTAGCAGATAAAAGGATTGAAGATGTTGTATCCACAGATTTTTCTTGTGCCCAAAAAGGGGTTGACTTAGAGGACATACTCCACCAGTTAATCAACCACAACTACGTTTGTATAGTCGATGATGAGGGGGTTTTCTTGGGTATCATTACCAGGAAAAATATCCTTAAAAGGGTTAATCACCTGGTTCACGAATTGGATAATATTTTTGACCTGGAAAAAAAGCCTGCTCTCCTCAATAGCCACTAGTAGTTGCTAGCGGTATTTTTCTGTACTTCCCATCCCGTTTATTTCCTAACCGAATCCCAGGCGGACCGGCTTGAATTTTGTAACAAATGTCAACTGGTTTCATGGGCAGTCTATGTTATGATAAAACCCTATTTAAGCTACGATATGCCTGGACAGTCGTGCATTGATCAGTGCTTTAAGCTGGCTGTAGGTGGGCAAAGGATGGGGTAATGAGTAAAATCTTAACAGATACCATAGGCAACACAGAATTGATTTGTCTCCAAAAAATTGGAAATGGCAGGATTTATGTCAAGTTGGAAAAGAGTAATCCGGCCGGTTCAATCAAAGACCGACCAGCCTACCATATGTTAAAGACTGCTATTGAGCAGGGGCAACTTAGGCCGGGCATGAAGATTGTTGAAGCAACCTCAGGTAATATGGGGATCGCTTTGGCTATGCTTGGCCCAAGTCTAGGCTACAAGGTTGTTATCGTTATGCCGGAAAACATGAGTCTTGAGAGGCGTAAGTTAATGCTGTCTTATGGGGCTGACCTACTTTTAACCAAGGCGGCCGACGGTATGCAGGGGGCTAATCAGAAAGCGGAGAAGCTGGCCGAGAAAGCTGGTTACTATATGCCTCGGCAATTTGATAATCCGGCTAACCCTGCCTGCCATGAGCGGACAACGGGACCGGAGATCATCAAAGATCTACCAGATCTGTCCGGATTTGTAGCCGGTGTTGGTACCGGGGGTACGGTGACCGGAGTAGGTCGGGCTCTTAAAAAATATAATAAGGAGATAGCTGTTTGGGCTATGGAACCGGCAGAATCTCCTTTGATCAGTCAAGGTCGCTTTGGTCCCCACAAAATCCAGGGGATCGGAGCAAACTTTATTCCAAAAAATTTAGACCTGGCTGTAGTTGATGCTTGTATCACAGTGGAAAGTGCTGAAGCAATCCAATATGCCCAACTCTTAGCAAAAGAAGAGGGGCTTTCAGTAGGAATTTCTTCTGGAGCAAATGTTGCAGCAGCTCTCAAGATGGCTGAACAGGTTTCCGGTAAAATCGTTACGATTTTGCCGGACTCGGCTGAACGCTATATGTCAACCAGCTTGTTTGAGGAGTGATTATGTTTAAACGCCGCAGAGAAATTGCCCGGACAATTCTACGTGAAGACCCTGCCTGCAAAACCATGTTTGAGGCTATGTTTATGTATCCTATGGTTCATGCCCTGATCAGCCATGAAATAGCACATAAGCTGTATCTTAAGGGACACACCAGCTTAGCCCGTTGGATTTCCCAAAGGAGCCGGAAAAAAACCGGAATTGAGATACATCCGGGAGCGAAAATCGGCAAAAATCTTTTTATCGACCACGGTATGGGGGTTGTGATTGGTGAAACAGCTGAGATTGGTGATAATGCTGTCTCTTATACACATCTCCGAGCCCACGAGACGTCCTGGATAATCTC
>CAMYEY010000007.1 GCA_947254895.1 uncultured Clostridia bacterium | reverse complement strand
GTAAGCCTTGGTCGTTGCAACAGCGATCTCAGGGCCGGCCATGCTATGCATCAGGTGGTCAGCTTCACGGGCAATAGAAGAACCTAGAACATTGACTATGCCTAAGGTCGCAAGCCCCCTGGACTTGGCCAAGCGTAAGGCGGCTAGGCTATCAGCTGTCTCTCCCGACTGGCTGATTACAATAACGAGTCCTGATTTGTTTAACGCTCTTTTCCGATAACGAAATTCTGATGCCAACTCCACCCTTACGGATAAATCAGTAAATTCTTCCATAATATACTGAGCAGCTACTCCCACATGCCAGGCGGACCCACAGGCGACAATAGTAACCTCAGAAATTCCCTTAACCATTTCTTGGTCAAGTTTAAGGTCAGATAAGTCGATATAGTGACCCCCGTCCTTTTCTTTCACATAAGCTGCCAAGCTATCTCTTATAACCTGTGGCTGTTCATGGATCTCTTTAAGCATAAAGTGCTTATAGTTACCTTTTTCAGCTGTTTCTGCATCCCAGTCAATAAAACTTGATTTTTTCTCTAGAGAGTCTCCGTAAAGGGTAAAAAACTCAGCTTGTCCCTTGGTTAACCGGGCAATCTCCAGATTTTCCAAATAGTAGACATTTCGACAATGGCTTAAGATCGCCGGTATATCCGATGAAATAAAAGTTTCCTGATCGTTAACACCTATGATCAGGGGGCTGTCTTTTCTAGCGATGTATATTTCACCTGGTAGATCCTTAAAAATAACTGCTAAAGCGTAAGAACCTTTGACTCGGATCAAGGCTTTGGCCAAACTTTCTCGTGCTGTCCCATGGTATTTTTTGCGGTAATAATCAATCAGCTTAATGAGAACTTCGGAATCAGTTTCAGAATAAAAATTATAGCCGGCTTTAAGTAATTTATCTTTCAATTCTTTAAAGTTTTCGATAATACCATTGTGAACCCCGATAACGTCAGATTCTATACTGCCTACACCGGAAACTGGGCAGTTGCCGCTAACATGGGGATGGGCATTGGCCAGACTAGGGTTACCATGGGTAGCCCATCTGGTATGACCCAAGCCGCAATTGCCAAGCAAGTCCTGACCCTGATTTGTTGTTTCAGCCAGAGCTGCCAGTTTACCCAGAGACTTTACTAAGTAGGCGGGTTTTTCTTCGTCTCTAACAACTATACCGGCTGAATCATAACCCCGGTATTCAAGCTTGGCCAGAGCATCCAAAATAATGGGTCCAGCAGACTGGTCTCCGATATATCCAACAATTCCGCACATATAGATTTACTTTCCTCACTAACTTTTCTTTTTATTTTATTCTAAATTGTTTAATCACTCAATTTTACAACATAAATACCATCAATAATTTGAACACTGTTTTTACCCGGATAAGTTGACATACCACGTACACGAGGGTCTTCTGCCAAGGCCATACACGTATAATGAGGAGCTAGATTAATCCTCTCCTGAAAAATATACTTGTAATAGGTCTTATAGGTATCATAAAAATCGTGACCATACCTTGGTATGGCAGAGTACATATCAGATCCAGCAACCATGTAATAGTCTAGATTAAGGTCAAAATAGTCCAGAGACATTTCTCCAACAAAGGCAACCTCAGATATCCCAGCCTGATAATCATCCAAGGTAGAGATGCGGTTATTCAGGTCAATCATCCTAGCATAAACGGCCCTGGTTTCTAGGTCTTTTTTGGCATAAAGGACATTGGCACTGACGATATTTCCCCAGATAAAAAGAAATACCAAAGCATATTTAAAATAGTTAACAAGCTTTTTATAACGGACTAAGCCAAACTTCTTGAGATCTAACCTACTTTCAACAAAAATTAAAAGTATAGGAAGGTAAAAAGAATATATCATCAATTGATGAACCATTCCTCCGGATAGAATATAAATACCATTAACAGCTAGGGGAAGCAGAAGGCCGATTACAAGCAGGAGGAAGAGGTCTCCGAGCACAAGATTTTTTTGCTTGTATAAGAAACTGATCTTTATAGCTAGACATAAGAAGATTAGAAGCTGTATAACAAATTCCACTATTTGCGAATACTCAGGTATCAGTTGACACATTTGCCAAAAATAATACTCATAACAATCCACAAATAGTTGCAGAGAAAAATCTCCGGCAAACATTGAACCGATCCCGTTATAGCCTGATACCAAAGGAATGTCCGTCAAGGCCGAAACTAAATTCAAGAGCAGGGCGTAAACAACAGCTGAAAGCAGTAAAATAGCTAAGGCTACAAGGCCATCGTATACTACTTTTTTTCGGGACCTTGACCGCATCAGGTCAGATATCATAGCAATAAGAAACAAACCTGCAGCAAAAGCATAGTAGGCTTGATACAAGGCCATCGAACAACTTAATAAAACAACTGCTAAAACATAAAAAGATATGCACCTCTTTTTCCAGCAAAAAACAGCCAAGGCTGCGAAGAGCATTGCGAGCATATCGAAATCAAACTCATAGAGGTAACTAGCTACAAGGGCTGATGTGGTAATATTTACAGAAAAGATTGCAGCTATAAAAAATATAGATATACGGGAGCTGATATTTAATATTTTGACGGTACAGTATACGGCGCAAGCGATATAGAAAAGTGCAATCAAGCCAATGAGCCATGGTAAGGTCACATTACTGCGGATAACATAGCGGTATATTGGAACTAAAAAGCGCCCAAGTTGTACCTTCCAGACTTCTTCTGCTCCATCAGCCATCAAGGCATTGAGGACATCATGGGAATAGAAACCATTCAATAAACCATAAGCATGGCCGACCAAGCCCCAAAAATATGTAACGAGGAGGACAAAGGCAAAGTCAGGCAACCGACGAGGTAAATCTACTTCTACAGCAACAGGCGGCCTCCTGAATTTTGGGGTCAAGCTTACTGGGAGACCGCTTCCCTCCTTATTCATCACCAACCTCTTTCTTGTCAAACTCTTGGCGAGTGTAGGTTTTATCACTGATGATAAAGCGGGGCCGCCTCTTACTTTCCATATAACTTTTTCCTACATAGATTCCTATCATTGCCAAACTCAGTAACTGGATGCCTGCCATAAACAAGGTTAGACAAGCCAAAGACGCCCAACCCGGAATAGCTTTACCAAGAAACTTCGTTACGAGAACCCAAACAATCCCTATAAATCCCACTAAGCTCGAAATAAAACCAAGCAAAGCGATGAAATTAATCGGCCTGGTAGACATACTTGTTATACCATCCAGGGCCAGCCCCATCATTTTACCAAGAGTATAGTGGCTTTTGCCCGACACTCTTGCCTGTCTTGTGTAATAGACGACACCGGACTTAAATCCTAGCAGCGGAAACATACCACGTAAAAAAACATTAACCTCTTGATAGTCAGCAAAACTTTCCAAAACTCTGCTGCTAACCAATCTGTAATCGGCATGGTTATAGATAAGCTCTACTCCCATCCATTGCATAACACGGTAGTAAGTTTGAGCCGTCATCCTCTTTAAAAAGCCGTCGGAATCTCTATTGGACCTCACACCGTAGACAATCTCCGCCCCTTGGCTATACTGATCTACCATCTCATCCATGGCATTGAGGTCATCCTGGCCATCACAGTCTATTGAAATCGTAATATCACAATGGTCTTTAGCCTCAAGCAAGCCGGCTAACAGTGCCAGCTGGTGTCCTCGGTTCTTACTCTGCCGGATCCCCAGAAAATGGTCATTAGACCTGCTCAAACATGTGATGATATCCCAGCTAGCATCCTTAGAACCGTCATCCACAAAAAGAATCCTGCTACTCGGAGAAATTTTAGTCTGGGAGATCAAGTCTTCCAGTTTGTCTAAAAATTCAGGTGCCATCACAGGTAGGACCTCAGATTCGTTATAGCAAGGCACGATAATCCATAAAAGCGGTCTGTCCATCTGCACCATCTCCTCTAATAAAAGACTAAATGCTCGCCGGATGAGCTAATATTTCAGACCCAAAACCTCTTTAAGTTCAGCTAGCTTTTCCTGGGCCACTTTTCTGGTCTCCCGACTGGATTCAATCAGCATATCCATAACCTGCTTTGGCTTCTGTTCAACAGCCAATCGTTTCTCACGGATAGGAGCAAGCTCAGCCTGCATAATTTTCTCCAACCTGCGTTTAACCTTAACGTCTCCCAGGCCACCTTTACGATAATGGGCTTTCCAAGCTTCAAGCTCTTCCTTATCCGGATCAAAAGCATCCAAGTAGGTAAAGACCGGGTTACCCTCAACCTTGCCGGGATCTTCTACCCTGAGATGGCCCGGATCGGTAAACATGCTCATAATCTTTTTGCTCACGGTCTCCTTATCATCAGCCAGATAGATGCAGTTTCCAAGAGACTTACTCATCTTTGCGCCACCGTCAATCCCAGGCAACCTGGTCACCTTTGATAAAATCGGCTTACATTCTTTTAAAATATCCGTATTAAAAAAGTGATTAATATGGCGGACGATCTCATTGGTTTGCTCCAGCATGGGTAGTTGGTCATCACCAACAGGGATAAGGCTAGCAGAAAAGGCCGTAATATCAGCTGCTTGACTGATAGGATAATTTAAAAAACCACTTGGAATAGAGTTGCCAAATTCTCGCATCTCCAGTTCACTTTTGACGGTTGGATTTCTCAGCAATCTAGCCAAAGTAACGAAGTTCATATAGAGAACAGTAAATTCAGTCAGTTCCGGAATGAGGGATTGGATAAAGATTGTTGTCTTTTCCGGATCAATACCACAAGCCAGATAATCATAGCTAACCTCAAGGACACTCTCTTTGACCTTAGCCACATCGTGGGCATTATCTGTTAGGGCCTGCATATCCGCAATCATAAGATAGCAGGTATCATACTCATCCTGCATCTTAACTCTCTGCTTTAAAGAACCAACATAGTGGCCTATGTGGAGACGACCCGTAGGCCTATCACCGGTCAAAACAACTTCTGCTTTTAATTTACTCATTTGAATTCCTCATCTAACGGTCTATTTATTCTACTTATTACTTACAATATCTTGGATTTCAGCCTGGCTAAAATGGTAATTTTTTTCACAAAAATGGCAATGTAAATTGATACCTTTTGGGTCCTGGGCCAATTCCTCTAGGTCAACCTTACCAAGTGCCAAGAGATTTTTTTGCATCCTATCCCGACTACAAGGGCAATAATAGGAAAGTTTTTTACTTGCGATATAGTTAATCTCGGGTTCTTCTGTTAGAAGTTCAAGTAATTGGTGAGGGCTAACCTTATCAGCTAAAAGTTGAGAAATATCAGGAAAACCTTTAGCCTGTCCTTCCAGCCAGTCGATCAGAGAATCGTCTGCCCCAGGCATAACCTGCACTAAAATACCACCAGCAGCTAAAACCCCTTGAGGTTCGAGTCTTACACCTAAAAAGACCAAACTAGGCACCTGTTCAGAATAATAGTAGTAAGCTGCAATATCCTCTGCAATTTCTCCTGAAACGAGGTCAACATTGCCCACATAAGGCTCCCTAAGTCCAAGGTCTTTGACCACCGTCAGGCTCCCCTTGCCTAGGCTCTTACCTATATCTAGTTTTCCTGCCCTATGGTAGTAAGAGGGAGCTTGTGCTTGGTAAACTTCTCCCCTGACCCGGCCACCCGGCTCACAGACAACCGTCATCTTAGAAATATCGCCGTCAGACCTAGTCATAAGGCTAAGTTGGTTAGATTCATTTTTATTGTCCGCCGCCATGAGGAGGGCTCCAGTCATAAGCCTGCCCAGTGCCACAGTCGAAGCTGGCGATAAATCATGAATTTCTCTGGCCTGGCCAACCAGTTTAGTCGTCCTGGCTGCCAAGCAGCGTAGGAGGGAATTTTTAGCCAGGGCATGGACCAGGTAGTCATCATTTTTAAAGTCGATTGCTTTTTCCATTTTGACCAGCCTTTCTAAAAGTTACTTGTTGTTTAGGAGCTCTATTGCCTTCTCAAGTTGTTTATCCTGTCCTTTAGGGATCCGGGAAACCGTGATGTTCCGCTGGTTTTCAGGCAATTCTACTGGGAAGTCAGGCTTTAAGCCAACCTCATTTATATTTTCACCGGAAGGTAAATTATAGTAAAAGTTCGTAATCTGTATAGCTGAGCCATCGGTTAAAAACTTGGTTATAGTTCCAACCCCCTTGCCAAAAGATTGTTCTCCAACCAATTTTGCCTTATCCCAATCCCGCAAGCTACCAGAAAATAATTCACTAGCGGATGCGGAATTTTTGTTAATCAAACAGATATAGTGCATCGAGTCAGGAACCCCCATCTCGGCATCGGAACGTTCCGCAAGCTCAAACTCCTTACCATTGCGGCGTCCTACCTCTGTAATCAGGGGTCCTTCCGGCAGGAGGTAGTCGAGCATATTGAGCACCTCATCAACATAGCCACCACCGTTATTGCGCACATCAAAGATAACGTTCTTGGCACCGGCCGCTTGCAGTTTATCCATGGCCTCAATAAAATTATCGCTAACACCTTGGTTAAAACTGATGATCCGAACATAGCCTATTTCATCAGTCAGCATTTCAGAATGGATATTTGAGTTGGTAATGGTTTTTCTTCTTATTTCAAAACTGAACTCTTGATTTTTTGAAGGTCTAAAAATCTTAATTTTAACCTGGCTACCTTCTTGTCCCCTTATAGCAAGAGCTAGGGCATTCACATCTTCGAACTCTTTGGCAGGTTTATCATCAATAGCAACAAAACGATCATTGATCAGCAAGCCTGCTTTTTCAGCCGGCGAATCTTCAACCAGGTCACTAATCTGAAAACCATCCCCAACCTGCTCAACAGTAGCTCCGATTCCACTGTAGCTTCCAGACATACTCTCTTCCATCTGCTTAACATATTCTGGTGAAAGGTAGAAGGTATAAGGGCTGCCAAACTTCTCTAACATTCCTTCTGTCATAGCCTGAATGATCTCTTGATCAGAGAGTTCTTCGTAATAATTATCCTTCACCTGTTTAATGATGACCGAAAGCTTATCGAGGGCCTGTTTGTTCTCCACACTGTCAGATAAAATCTGATTTTCAAAAGACAGGGAGGGAGCAGATGTTACGCCGGGTTTAAGAACACCAACGATTAGGCCTAGGCCCAGACAAATGGATGCCGTCAAAAAGATAGATATGGCTGCCGTTAAAAAATAGCCCCAAAAACCAGCTGTTCTTTTGCTTGGTCCATTAATATTTCCTTGGTATGGATTGATTGAATCAGCTTGGTAGGACTTGGGTCCTGGTCCGTTTTGCTCATTGTTACTATTGTGCTGATATCCTTGCATGCTAAACCCCTGATAAAAATAGACTCATACTTACATAACGATTATCTAAAACTTAGCAATAAAGCCTAGAGATAAGGTAAAGGATCAACCGAAGAACCATTGATCCTCACTTCAAAATGCAGGTGGGGCCCTGTGGAAAATCCGGTTGTCCCGATATAACCTACAGTCTGACCAGCAACAACTTGGTCACCTACCGAACAGGCAAAACCACTCAAATGGCAACCAAGAGTCTGTAAACCATTACCATGGTCAATGATCACGGCATTACCACCAACATTCATCACTGAGGCAAAGGTTACTACACCGGAAGCAGCTGCTACAAAGGGGGTTCCCTCGGGAGCTGAAATATCAATACCTGTATGGAAATCCGAATACGGTGCTCCATTAAGTTCAAAAGTTCTATGCCCAAAATAAGAAGTTATAGTATGTGAAGCCGGCACAGGCCATGCCAACTGCCCACCTTCATAGGGTACAAAAGCTGAGGGTGGGACGCCACGGGCTGCGGCTCGTTTTTGAGCTTCCAGCTTAGCCTGAATGGCCTGCTTGTTGCTTTCAGCCTTTTTCAAAGCATCTTGCACCTCGGACTCCATTGCCGCGTAAGTATCAATTTGATCATTAATATGGTCGATAGAAATATTGTAGGAGGCAAGTTTATCGGTTTCAAAATTGATATCTGCCTCTAACTCTGCCAAGATATTTTCTATTTTATCGACTTCCTGCTGATTTTCCTCAACAATTTTAGCCGTCTCATCGGCCAAAATCATAAGTTCCTTATGGTCCGCCTGCAGGTCTTCTAAGGCTGCTTCATCGTTATCTGTAATAATACGCATAAACTTGATTGATGTGAAGAAACCCTCAAGACTATCAGCCTCAAGCAGAAGTTCCAGTGATGATTTGCGCTGCATGCCAAACATGGCTCCTACCCGCTCACCATACTGTTCTTTTTTCGCTTCAAATCTCTTTTCAGCACTTTCTAAATTAATCAATGCCGCTTTTTGCATATTTAAGAGAGTTTGACGTCTCTGCATAAGCTGATGGTATATTTCTTGCTGCTCTTTACTCCTACTTTCTAACCAAGAGATATTTTCTTCGGAGTCTGATTTTTTACGTTGAAGCTCAGATAAACTCGCTTCTTGATCCTTCTTTTGGCCAGCAATTTCACTTTGTTTTTGCTCTAATTCTGCAATTTTTTGCTCAGCATCTTTTAGCTCGTCAGCCCAGCTGGCTTGTTCTGGTAAAAAGATCAAACAGCCTAGCAAAAGGGCTAGGACCAGAAGTCCACTAACTTTTTTATATATAGCTCTCATAATTACTCCTATACATTAATATGCCGTCTTACAGCCAAGCCACTAAAGAGGCCACCGATAACCAGCCCAATTACCAAGGAACCAATAATGATAATGGGTAAAAGCACCAGTGGTGATATAAGGGCAAACTCAGCCCGATTCAAGATATCTTGGCCAAAATGTCCGTAAATCGCATTATAAAGTAGAGAAAAAATCAGAGATGATATGGACGAAGCGATAAAGCCAACCAAAAGCCCTTGAACTATAAAAGGGATCCTGATGTAAGCATTCGTCGCTCCTATGTATTTCATAATATTAATTTCATGTGACCTGGCCAAGGCGGCTATTCTGACCATGTTTGAAATGATAAAAACCGTAATCAATCCAAGAACCGCCATAACGATAAGGCTACCCGTGGTCACACCATGGGAAAAGTCGTTCAAAACTTGCATCAACTCATCTTCCATGTAAACTTCTTTTACATTGTGATTAGCCATCATGTCATCTCTGAATTGTTCCCCGAGAGCAGGATCGCTCAAGCGAACGTTAATGGTATACGGTATCCTATCTTCATACTCAAAGTCTTCAAACAAGTCTTGCTTGCCCAAGGAATCAACAAAGATCTGGTAGTTCTCTTCCGGGGTATTGAGTTTGTGGTAAACAATATCCTCATTAGCTTCCAGAAGGTCATCGACATTCTGAGCTTCTGCCGGGTTTATGCCCGTTTTAAACATGATTTCAATCGGAGGTTTTTGACCGGCTATTTCCACCAAATTTCTTAAGTTGATAGCAAAGGCAGAGAATGCCGAACCTATCAGGAGTAAAAGCAGCATAGTTGTAATGGAAGCCACAAGAACCAAGGGGTGTCTCTTACAATTTATAAAGCCATCCCTGATTGCATAAGAAAAACGTCTACTACTCATCATCTGCCTTCCTTTCTTGGCAGACCTTCTCTTCCAGGGCCTCAAAGGACTCAGTCCGTGTATCTTCCCTGCTAATTCTTTCTGCTTGGACTCTCATTCTGGCAATACGCTCAGCCAAGGACATGCGATTTTTTCTTCTCCGACTATCTTCATTGACACGACGCTTGATGGACCTGGTGTTCCTCTCTCGTCTAGCCTGGCTAGCTTGTCTTTCCTCTTCTTCAAATCTAATATTTTCCAATAGGGCTTCATCAAGTTCTTCTAAGTCTTCATCCGACCTTTCGAAATTCAACTCTCCAACCCCTATTTTACAGCTATCATCGTAAGTACCCTTTACTTCATCCCTGATAAGCCGTCCTTTTTTTAGTTCAATGACACGTTTACGCATAAGGTTAACCATACCCACATCATGGGTACAGCAAATAACTGTTGTGCCTGCCCTATTAATTTCTTCTAACAAGGCTAGGATTGCTTCACCGTTGGCAGGATCAAGGTTACCCGTAGGCTCATCGGCAACAATAAGGCTAGGATTATTGATCATGGCCCGGGCTATACCAACTCTTTGTGCCTCCCCTCCGGACAATTCCGAAGGATAGTCATCAGCCTTATCTCTTAGACCGACAACACTCAAAACCATAGCCACTCGCTTTTTGATTTCAGCCTTGGATGCGCCAACGATTTCCATAGCAAAAGCTACATTCTCGAAAACTGTTTTTGTCTCAATCAAGCGAAAGTCCTGAAAAATCATACCAATTTTTTGACGCAAACGTGGAACAAGCCGTTTTTTCAAACGGCTCAACTCATAATTACCCAGAGTAACGCTACCGGATGTCGGTCTCTCCTCACAGGTCAAAAGTCTGATCAAGGTTGATTTGCCTGCTCCACTCTCACCAATACAGAAAATAAATTCCCCGGACTCAACACTAAAGTTGATATCATCTAAAGCTTGAGCGCCGTTGTCATAAACCTTGCTTACATTCTTAAATTCAATCAAACAACAAAACCCCTATTACCATCTTAAGCCGACCGGATTAAAGGTCCCATCTGACTGTAGTGATTCCAGGTATTTCCTAACCATAGAAGCCAGTTTAAACAGCACCGCGTCATCAAAAGACCGCAGGTCTAAACCCGTTATTTTTTCAACCTTATCCAGCCTATATACTAAAGTATTTCTATGTACAAACAATTGTCGCGATGTCTCTGAACCGTTTAAGCTGTTTTCAAAAAACTTATCTATGGTCACTAAAGTTTCAGCATCCAACTGCTCATAAGTATCCGATGCAAAGACTTCATTTAAGAACATCTGACACAGGGTTGGCGGCAACTGGTAAATCAACCTGCCCAAACCTAGCTTGTTATAGTACATTATTTTTTGCTCGTTCTCAAATATCTTACCAACTGTCAAAGCTAGGCTAGCTTCACGGTAAGATTTTGATACATCCTTGAGCGTCTTGACTATCATACCCACTCCAATATGAAGATCTAGCTCATCTGATGTTGCTAAGAGGCCTTCATAAATCTTTTTTGGAATGGCCTGAATCCTATGTAGCTCAGTAAGGAGCTCTTGGCTCTCCGTATCCTCGTTGACATCAACAACTTCATCATCATAATTGATTAGGTCAAGGATGACCACAAGATTCCGCTCATCCATAGATAAGGTGTGGTGCGGACACTCTTGGTCCAAAATACTGGTCAGGGCAATTTTAACAGCAGCATCATAATTTTCGCGGAAGCTCAAGAGAAGGGCCTGTCTGGTCAAAGAAAAGGGAATCCTATACTCCCTAGCCTTCAAGGGAATATCTCCAGGTAGCTCATTCTCCAGGAGGACATTTTTGAGGAAGCCTTCGCTTTCTTCTTCTGAGTTTTTCTCTTTCAAGGCTGAGCTAATCCAACCTGCCAGAAGCTCCAAATAATTAGCTGCTACAACATCAGTTCCGTTAATGAAAACCACAGCTACCAACTTTTGCTCATGATAGATCTTGATGTAGGTATTACCACCGGCCACTGTCTTGTTGTCAGAAGACAGGATAAAGGCCTTGACAGAACTATCCTGAGTTCCTATCAGGGAACTATCTGTAGCCACAAAAATCAAACCATCTTTATTAGTTGCCCCCATGGTCATATCCAAAAAATGGGAGACATTCTCTATACATTTTTTAATTTCTTTCATGATCTACCTTCCTGGTCTCTTAACATTTTACCCCATTAAGCCTGGGCACCTTGCACAAGTTGTTACCTTATCCCGACAAGTATATAGCAATTATATTACATTTGTAAAACTTGCACAATTTAGCCCGTTGGCGAGCTCCATCTGTCTACATTAAGCCTTGGATATTACCTTGGTCATCTACATCCATACCTTCAGCAGCGGGTCGTTTAGGGAGGCCCGGCATAGTCATGATATTACCCGTTAGAGCTACCACAAAACCTGCACCTGCAGAAAGTCTAACATCGGCAACTTTAATCGTAAAATCATCAGGTGCTCCCAGAAGTTTAGGATCATCCGAAAAAGAATATTGAGTCTTGGCCATACACACTGGCAGCTTACCATAGCCCCACTCCTCAGCCTGTCTGATTTTAGCTAAGGCAAGCTTGCTAAAAGTCACAGCTTGGGCTTTGTAAACCTTCTGAGCAATCGCCTCTATTTTTGACTCTATGGTCTGGTCTAAATCATAAGCATAGGTTAACCGACTCTCAGTCCCTTCAGCAAGCTCGATCAAGCGATCTGCCAAATCAAGCCCTCCGGCACCGCCTTTTCCCCAAACCTCAGACAGGGCATAAGGCACTCCAAGCTCATGACAAGCCTGATCAATGAGATTAAGCTCACTTTCCGTATCACTTGGGAAGCGATTAATAGCTATAACCACTTTTTGCCCAAAGACCTCACGCAAAACCGTCAGGTGTCGAATCAAGTTAGCCATTCCTCTTTTCAAGGAATTTAAATCTTCTTGAGCAAGATTTTTTGGATCTAAGCCACCGTGCTTTTTAAGAGCCCTAATGCTAGCAACTAAAACAACAGCCGCCGGGTTAAGCTCACCCACACGACATTTAATATCGAAAAATTTCTCAGCCCCCAAGTCAGCACCAAAACCTGCTTCTGTAACAGTATAATCACTATAGGACAAGGCCATTCTGGTAGCCAGCAAACTGTTACAACCATGGGCAATATTGGCAAAAGGTCCGCCATGGACAAAAACCGGCGTCCCCTCAACAGTTTGAATCAGGTTAGGTTTAATAGCGTCTTTAAGGAGAACCGTCATGGCACCTGCCGCTTTAATGTCAGAAACCCTAATCGGTTTTTTGGCATAGTCATAAGCTACAACGATTCCAGATAAACGTTTCTTAAGGTCTGCTAGGGAGTCTGCCAAACAAAGAACTGCCATTACCTCTGATGCCACTGTAATATCAAAGGAGTCCTGGCGAGGAAAGCCGTCGCTTCTATTTCCCAAACCATCCACCAGGTGTCGAAGCTGCCTGTCATTCATATCCAAACAACGTCGCCATACAATTGATCGGGGGTCAATCCCTAGTTCATTTCCCTGGTGGATATGATTATCAAGCATAGCAGCAAGAAGATTATTGGCTGCCCCTATTGCATGAAAGTCTCCCGTAAAATGAAGATTGAGGTCTTCCATAGGCAAGGCCTGGGCATAGCCTCCCCCTGCAGCTCCGCCCTTGATCCCAAACACGGGGCCAAGTGACGGTTCACGCATAGCCACCGCTACTCTTTTTCCCCTCTGCTTTAGGGCATCAGCTAGACCAATCATTGTTGTCGTTTTGCCCTCGCCCGCAGCACTTGGTGACATAGCCGTCACCAAGATAAGTCGCTTCAGGTCTGTATCATCTCTGATAGCGGCAAGGTCAATCTTGGCCTTATAAGGACCATACTCCTCAATATAGTCCTCAGAAATGCCGATTTTCTGAGCTATCTCTTTAATTTTTACGAGTTTTGCAGATTGAGCTATTTCAATATCCGATAACTGAGCCATAAAGCCTCCCACCAGGCAGATTTGCCTATTAAAATTCACATGTAGATATTACCAACACACTGCTTAACCACTTAAGCAGCCTTGTTTGACTAGTCCGATTGTGAGTCACCGGCTTTAACGGCCCCTGTTTCCAGGCCATGAAGATCTGTCAGCCATATCACCCTACCTGATACTCTAATTAACCCATCCTTCTCCATCGCAATGAGCTCGCGAGAAAAGGATGGTCTGGGCATGGCTAAAAAACGTGAAACAACTTCCTTAGAAGCAGGTAACTCAACAGCTTGGGTGGAAACGATCTCCAATGATTCTTGTAAAGTCCTATTTTCAGCAGCTAGTTCCTGTTCCAGAAGATCCAGCAGATATGCTGAGATCTTTTGTCTGAGTGTCCGCTGCGATAAGGTATAGATCCGCTTATTTTGATCACTGATATGTTTAGATAAAATGGCCAGTAAATTTGTCAACATATGAGGAGACCGGTTAATCATCTCATAGATATCGTCTCTTTTTACATAGACGACCTTAACTGCAGAAACAGCCTCTAAGTTGAATTTATAACTACTATCTTTAGCAAAAACAAGGTCTTCACCAAAGGTGTCGCCCGCTTGTAAAAGATCAAGTGTAGAAGAATCTCCATCGGGTGAGTATTTTTGTTTGGCTACCTGGCCTTCAAGGACTATGCCCACACCATAGGGAGTATCCCCTTCTCGGACTATGAATTCGCCCTTCCAAAAGAGATGGACATTAGTGTTTTCACAATAATCGCTATAGACCGTATGATTTAGTCCATCGAACAAGTCCGTCATAGCTAAGAAATCACACAGTTTTTTCATTTAATTCCTTTCCAGACGGTACACACACAAGACTAAAGTGGTGCGGATGACAGGACTCGAACCTGCACGCTTTCGCACTGGAACCTAAATCCAGCGTGTCTGCCAGTTTCACCACATCCGCATCTTTCAAAAGCTGTTAAAAAATCAAGGGTGATTATACTAAATTTGCCTGCAATAGTAAAGTCAACCCCGCACCATCACTATTCATCCAGCTTAAGAACACTCATAAAAGCTTCTTGAGGAATTTCTACACTGCCAACCTGGCGCATCCTCTTCTTCCCTTCCTTTTGCTTTTCGAGCAATTTTCTTTTTCGAGAAATATCGCCACCATAGCATTTGGCTGTAACATCCTTGCGATAAGCCCTGATGGTTTCTCTCGCAATAACCTTTCCTCCTATGGCTGCTTGCACAGGAATTTCAAACTGTTGCCGAGGGATGTTTTCCTTTAATTTCTCAGCCATTTTACGTCCCCTGGCATAGGCCGATGACCTGTGAATAATAAAGGACAAGGCATCCACCATATCACCATTAAGCAAGATATCAAGCTTAACCAGATCAGATTCACGGTAACCCTTAAGTTCATAGTCGAGCGAGGCATAGCCCCTGCTCCGTGATTTAAGGGCATCAAAAAAATCATAAATGATTTCATTTAGCGGCATTTCATAATGGAGATTTACCCGAGTCATTTCAAGGTACTCCATATTAATAAAGGTACCTCGTCTCTCCTGACAAAGATCCATTATATTACCGATATAGGTATCAGGGACAACGATAGATACGTTAACGATAGGTTCTTCAATACACTCTATACTGTCAGGCTTAGGCATATTGCTCGGGTTATCCAGTTTGAGCTCAGTCCCGTCCGTCAGATGAATATGGTAGACAACCGATGGAGCAGTTGAAATGATCTGAAGCTCAAATTCTCGCTCGATTCTCTCCTGAATAATTTCGTAGTGAAGAAGGCCTAAAAAGCCGCAACGAAAACCGAAACCCAGGGCTGCCGAGGTTTCCGGCTCAAAGGATAAGGCTGCATCATTTAACTGAACCTTTTCCAAGGCTTCTCGTAAGTTGTTGTAGTCTGCCCCATCCACCGGGTAAATACCACAAAAAACCATTTGCTGGACCGGTTTATAGCCAGGCAGAGGTTCTGTAGCAGGTCTCTCAGCCAGGGTGATCGTATCACCCACCCTGGTATCCTGGACATTTTTTATCGAAGCAACGAGGTAACCGACATCTCCTGTCGTAAGCTCCTTCCGTTGAGTGACTGAATCAGCTCTAAAATACCCCAACTCGGTCACTTCAAACTCTTTCTTGCTGTGCATGAATAGGATCCTATCACCCACCTTAACTTTCCCCTGCTTAACATTAATATGGGAGATGACCCCTTTATAGCTATCGTACTCAGAGTCAAAAATTAAGGCTTTAAGAGGGGCTTCAGGATCACCTTGTGGCGGAGGTAGTTTTTCAACAATTTGTTCTAGGACCGCCGGTATGTTGATGTGATTTTTAGCTGAAATCTGGGGAGCGTCCTCAGCTTCAATTCCGATAACTTCCTCAATCTCATGGACTACTTCATCCGGTCTAGCTGAGGGTAGGTCAATCTTATTGATCACCGGAATAATTTCCAGATTAGCCTCAATAGCTAGGTAAACATTTGCTAAAGTTTGGGCCTCAATGCCCTGAGCAGCATCCACTACCAAAATAGCACCATCACAGGCAGCCAAAGTTCTGGATACCTCGTAATTAAAGTCAACGTGTCCTGGAGTATCAATCAAATTAAGGATATAGTCTTGGCCGTCAGTGTGCTTATACTGCATACGAATGGCCTGGGCTTTAATCGTTATTCCCCGCTCTTGCTCCAGTTCCATATTGTCTAAGACCTGGGCCCGCATCTCCCGCTCGGTTAAAGCACCTGTTTCAGCAATCAGGCAGTCGGCGAGGGTCGATTTACCATGGTCAATGTGGGCGATAATACAAAAATTTCTGATATGGTCTTGCTTAATCGGCGTCATTTATACTCCATTTTCTCTAACGTAGATTTCTTCTAATTTGCTTCACCCTTGTAGTATATAGGGCCTACTTTGGTATGCCAATTTCATTGAAAGGATAGAACTTAAAGAGCAGCTTACCGATAATCTGTTCTTCTCTAACAGGACCGATTCTTCTGCTATCCTTACTAACCGGTCGGTTGTCTCCAAGGACAAAATACTGGTCTTCAGTCAGCTTAAGCTTTTCAAAGTCTAAACTGGGATCAACAAGGGTTTCAAGATTTTGTGGTAAATAGTCCTCTTGAAGTTTTTCGCCATTAATATAAACGGCCCCCTCTTTGATCTCGACCAATTCTCCAGGTAGACCAATAATTCTTTTGATTAGGAGGATTTCCGGATTGCTGGGATCAGTGTGATCTATGGTTACAATATCTCCCCTATTGATTGAAAAGTGCTTACTAACTTTTTCGATAAAGATCTGATCACCATCATTAAGGGTTGGTTCCATGGAAGGTCCTTGGATGATGGACCTTTGGACAACAAAAACAGTGATCAAAATCCCCAGTAACATGACGATCAGGAATGATCTGAGCCAATCCAAAAATACCAGGAGCTTATCACGTTTTCTTTGTCCTGCCCCACCCGGTGAGCTTACCCGGCGGTCTTCTTGGTTCGATAAATTATATGTCCTATCCCCCATTTTTTCTCCTAACCAAGCCTAAGCCTTGTCCTCACCTATACTAAGGCCTAAATCTTTTAGTTGTCCGAGGTCTACATCAGTAGGTGCCTCGGTCATAAGATCAGACGAGTTTTGTACTTTGGGGAAGGCAATAACATCCCTGATGCTGCTTGATTTGGTCAATAACATAACCAGACGGTCAAGACCAAAGGCCAAACCACCATGAGGCGGCACGCCATAAGAAAAGGCCTTAAGAAGGAAGCCAAAGCGTTTTTCACTCTCTTCTTGCTCCATACCTAACAAACTAAAAATTTGTTTTTGCAGGGCCTGGTCATGGATTCTGATGGAGCCACCACCAATCTCATTACCATTCAAAACAATGTCATAGGCCTTGGCTCGGCACTTACCAGGGTCAGTTGTTAAGAGTTCGAGATCTTGGTCCATAGGAGCTGTAAATGGATGGTGAACAGCTACATAGCGACCAGCCTCTTCATCATACTCAAACATGGGAAATTCTGTAATCCAAACAAAGCTCCAGAGAGAGTCATCGATCATATCAAGCCGTCTTGCTACTTCTTCTCTAAGGTGGCCCAAGGAATCGTAAACAACCTTATTTTTATCGGCGATGATCAAAATAAGATCCCCCTCTTTGGCACCGGTCTGTTTAGTCAACTCAGCAAGCCAGGCTTCATCAACAAATTTAAGGAAAGATCCCCTGGTCTTCTCTCCCAAAGCCAGCCAGGCAAGACCCTTTGCCCTGTAGTCACGCACATAGTCAGTCAAACTGTCGATTTCCCGCCTTGTCATTCGGTTCCCGTCCGGGACAACAATCAGCTGAACAGAACCTTCTGCGGCTAAAGCCTCTTCAAAGGGCTTAAAGTCAAGTTGAGCAGCTAAGTCTGATATATCTTGCAGTTCCATACCATAGCGGGTATCCGGATTATCCAGACCATAACGGCGCAGAGCCTCCTTATAGGTTAGGCGTTTGATAGGCAAATCAAGTTTATAACCCTCAGCCTTATCCATGATCATGACCAAGTAGTCCTCAATTAACTTCATAATGTCTTCAGCTTCAATAAAAGACATCTCAAGGTCGATCTGGGTAAATTCAGGTTGACGGTCTGCCCTCAAGTCCTCATCCCTAAAGCAGCGAGCGACCTGCATATAGCGGTCATAGCCAGCCAACATGAGCAGCTGCTTAAACAGCTGTGGGGATTGGGGCAAGGCAAAGAATTTACCGGGAAACACCCTGGACGGGACCAGGTAATCTCTAGCCCCCTCTGGGGTACTTTTGATCAACATGGGGGTTTCTATCTCCAGAAAACCGTGTTCATCAAAGAAATCGCGGGTCCATTTGGTCAGTTGGTGACGCTTAATCAGATTTCTCTGCAGGTCAGGCCGACGGAGGTCCAGATAGCGGTATTCTAGGCGTAGAGCCTCACTGGTATCAATGTTTTCTTCAATGTAAAAAGGCGGGGTTTTAGCCTGAGATAAGATCCTGAGCTCTGTTACATGAACTTCCCAGTCACCGGTTTCCATCTTGGGGTTGGGGTCTTTTCTTTTACGGAGGATACCTTTACAAGCCAGGACATATTCACTACGCACTTGACGAGCTAAACTGAGACATTCTGCGGGGCTAGAGTCATCTACAACCAGTTGGATTTCACCAGAACGATCCCTCAAGGTTATAAAAACCAAGTTACCGATATCTCTTTGGCGGTGGCACCACCCCATCAGGGTGATTTCTGACCCAGACATATCTTGATTAAATTCTGCCACCCTACAAGTCCTTTTCATGCCTTCTATTGTATTCATCCTCTATTACCCCTATCCTAAAATTCTTTCATATTTGTTGTAGTCACAACTTCATCACGACATAAAGCAACCGATTTGACATCGACAAAGCAGCTTCAAGTTTAGACCACAATCTTAGTTCCAAGTTTTTCTAAATCAACTATTTGTTCACTACCGTCAGCCATGTTTTTAAGTCTCAATTGTCCACTAACCAGTTCATCTTGGCCCAAAACCAGGAGGTACTTAGCCTCAACCCTATTAGCATATTTCATCTGAGCCTTAAAGCTGCGTTTCATCAGATCATATTCTACACAAAAACCTTTTGATCGCAAGTCATAAGCCACTTTTTCAGCCCGGTCTGCAGTCTCAGAAAAGGCCAAAATATAAAGGTCAGGGCCTGTCCTCTGTGCTAGGCTTATTTCTTGACTCTCCAGTTCAAGCAGGAGTCTCTCTACCCCTAAGGCAAAACCCACAGCCGGGGTCTTCTGTCCACCCAGCTCCTCTACCAAACCATCATAGCGACCGCCGCCACAAATAGTGCCTTGGCTACCAATATTTTCAGAGACAAATTCAAAAACTGTCCTGGTATAGTAGTCAAGTCCTCTTACGATATGGCCATCCACCTCATAACTGATACCTAAGTTATCCAGTGCCTGCTGCAAGCGGTTGAAATGTTCTTGACAATCAGGACATAAATAATCTTTTTGTAAAGGGGCTTCTTTAATGATATCCAGTTCGCAATCTTCCTTACAATCAAGGATTCTAAAAGGGTTGCGGTCAAAACGATCCTGACAATTTTGGCAGAGACAGCCCAACTTATCTTTAAAATAATCCTTTAGAACTGTAAAGTAATCCGGTCGACATTTTGCACAACCAATGCTATTCAACTTTAACTTGATATCATGAAGACCAAGTTGTTTAAAAAAGATATTAAGCAAACTGATCAACTCGGCATCCGCATCGGCTTCTGCGGAAGAAAAGAGCTCACACCCCATCTGGTGAAATTCCCGGTTACGTCCCTTCCCCATTTTTTCGTAACGGAAATTATTCATAATATAGTAAAGCTTCTGTGGTGACGGTTCCGAACCCAGGCCGTGCTCAAGAAAAGCTCTCACGACACCGGCTGTAGCTTCAGGTCTCAGTGTCATACTCCGACCACCTTTATCTATAAAAGTGTACATTTCCTTTTGTACGATATCGCTTGAATCTCCAACTCCTCTTTGAAAAAGCTCGGTTTGTTCAAAGGTTGGGAGTCTAATTTCTTGAAAGTTAAAGCTACGACAGACCTCGTGAAATTTTTTCTCCAGCATCCGCCAGGCCGGCGTTGCCCCCGGCAAAATATCATAGGTACCCTTGGGTGCTTGTATTTTCATGACTGGTCCTCCAATCTTCCTTACGTAAATGATCAAAGGCCATTATACAACATGCTTGCTATTTTGGCTCAGTTTATCTTAAGAGCTTTTTAAGTTGATGACTTGCACCATAAATTGAAACAAAAAGGAGCCGTCTCATAAAGACGACCCCCTGTTTGTTAAGTCATGTATTATTTCTAATCCTGTTCTACTCTTCTCTTTTTCCATAAGGTCAGGAGAACAGCAGCACCGGCAAATGTGGCTGTTAGAGTAATGGTCGGAGTTTCTCCCGTTTTGGGCAGGGTTCTCTTGGTCTGAGATGTAGTCGTCCCGGCGGAACCATTTTTGCCTGTAGCAGCTGTAATCTCAGGCTGCTTTACCTTCTCCCAGATGGCAGTAAAGAGATGATCTCCTTGAACCTGATAGTTATCACCGGGGTTGTAGCGGCTGCCCTTCCAATACAGGAACTTATAGCCTTTTCGGGTGGGTGCATCCATAATGGAGATTGTCGTCCCTACTTGGACTTCTACGACCCGTTTCGCTGTATTGTCAGCAAACCTTCCGCCGTTAGCATCATAACGGATCTGGCAAATATCCTTAACGAATGTAGCCGTAAAGACTGTATCCGCTGTGATTGGAAGTGCCTGCACTTCTGCGTTGGTGTAGAGTTTACCCGTAGCACCATCCTTCTGCCAACCGGCAAACTTATAACCCGTCTTAGCCGTTACAGCCGGTACTTGGGCAAGTGTCTGCTGATATTCGACTGATAGGACATCCTGAGCAGCGACTGTTCCATTTTGGCCGGCTACAAAGTTGACTTTGTAAGTTTCCGGTACCAAGCGGAAACGAGCGTAGTAGGCCTCTTGATTAGATTTGTGCGGCATGGTTCTCATGCTTACTGTAAAGCTATTGGCTTGCCCGGCCACCGGTTTCACCGAGGCGATCTGTTCCAAGCTTGGAACAGAGATAATCTCAGCTTTCTTACCCACCGGCAATTTAGTGAATTTAATGGTAAGTTCATCACCCATGTAAAGATCATGGCTCTCAGACTGCCATTGAACATTTGGCTTACCTGCCGCACTGCCTGTAAAACCACCGGTCAGGGGGGACTGGTCCTTAGCATTAGTCACTTCAACAGTATAGTCAACTGTATTTCTGTCGTCTGCCCCCAGTACATCTATACGAAGACCGGCTGTCCAGTGTGCGTATGCATTGCGAGGCTCCGTTGTTGGCACGGTAAAATCATAGGCAGGGCTTATCTCGTCAGCTGAGGTATACCAGCCCTTGAATTTCACAGCTCCATTCGGAGGGGCAAGCCTATTAATACCTCTACTATAGGCACCGTCTTGGCTAGCATCCATGACATCAGCAAAGGCTTGCTGGGTACGCCCCGCCGGAATGGCACCAGAAAGTTTGTCATTGAGCTGTTCATCAGTTGCATCGGGGCTAGATTTATAGTGCCAAATACCTCCGTTGCCATAAAAGTTATTGACATAAACAGGATGCCAAATGGCATAGAAATCGGTGGTGTCTGTAATCTTTTGATTCCACAGTACCCGGCTGACATCCTCTGTACCGTCAGCTGTAGTCGCCCAACCAACCAGGACAAAACCAGATCGGGCCAAGCCACTCCCCTCATCGACTTCATAGCCGGGAGCCGGACGATAAATCCGCCCTTTTATTGTTTTCATCTTCTGGTTCATACCGTAGAAATGAGGATAGTCGTAGCCAACCTGTTCGTTGATCTCTTGGATCTGAATGTTTGTCCCATCTGTAAATTCACCGCCATTAGCGTGGAAGCGAATAACCTTTTCTTGAGGTGTAGACCGGACAAGCATTGGTTCGCCACTTGTAGCAGGTGTGTCTCTTAGCACCCCTCCTGTTTCTGAAATAGCTCTCGAAAGCAACCCGTTTTCCGGGAAGTTTAAGAGCAGTACTGCAGCTAGAAGGGTCATTAAGAAAATCTTCAAATTCTTACCCTTCCTTGAATTTTTTGAAAAAAGTTTTTCGCTCTTTATCATATGAAACTCCTTTAAGATAAACACAATTCACAAAATTTGATCATAGCCATATTACACTATAACTTGTATTATTGGTAATCTCCCATATAATAGAGAAGTAGTTTATATTATCTACCATCCATTAATCAATGAATGGAGGTAACCCAATGCAAGAAAAAATCAAACGTATCCATGAGAAACCTGACCTGCATTTTTCGATATGCAGCTCCAGTAAAGAACTGTTTTCCAAATTTGAAAAGGAATTACGGCGCCGGGGTCTGGTTGGCTTCTCGGACCTGCAGGGCAATATGCATTATATTGTAGATGGCCGCCTTGGTTTCTCTGCAGCTTACAGAAATGTTGAAAGAAAAACCCTTAAGCTTATGGAAAACAGGTTTGAAGATTCCCAAAAACAACTATCCGATTATGAAGCTATCGCAGACTACCTAATAAAAAAATACGCTTTTGACAATGGACTTGCCGGCACAAACTTCATCCGCTATGCCATAGTTTATTGTCTCCTTGATAAATCGCTTTTACTTTCCTTGTCCAACCACCTGTATCCGACCATAGCCAAATATTTTGCTAGTAAATCTGATAAAGTCTGCTACTGCATCCGCTATTCCATAAAAAAATTATTTGAAAAAGAAGAAAGTGAAAGATTACAAGGAATTGAGAAAGACTATTTTTTCAAAGAAAAGGATAATAATCGAAACAACCGCTTTGTTTTAGGTAAATTAGTGAAGCTGGCTGAAGATATGGTCAGGGATAGTAAAAGCGATAAACCCCAAAGCAGACTGCAATGAAGAATAAATTCAGGTATAAAAAAAGGCTATCGCTTTGATAGCCTTTTTATCACTCAGCCAATTAAAAACTATTAGCCATTTACCTGATCTTTTAAAGATTTGCCAGCTTTAAAAGCAGGGGATTTAGAAGCAGGGATAGTGATTGTTTCTTTGGTTGCAGGGTTTCTGCCTTGACGTTCTGCACGGTGGCGAACTTCAAAAGTACCGAAACCAACTAATGTTACCTTTTCTCCCTTAACTAACTCTTCAGCAATAACATCGAACACAGCGTTAACAGCTTTTTGGCTATCTTTCTTGCTCAGTAATGTCTTCTCTGCTACTGCAGCAATCAATTCAGTTTTATTCATAAAGGCCTCCTTAAATAAAATGCATAGGTATTATGCTTTGTTTTCTTTCCATTTGTCAACCATAAAAGCCTGGAAAAGCCTTATACAGCAATATTTAAGACATTCTACCAAAATTTATTAACGAAAGTCAGAATAAAACAGATAAAAGCTTAACAGGCCAAGAAGCAGAATATATTTTCATCTACCCTAAATCAAAATAGACAGAGACTTGTTGACGTAATAAATTTAATTCATTAGAATAGGCGTTAGCTTCGGGGTGTAGCTCAGGTGGCTAGAGTGCGTGCTTGGGGTGCACGAGGTCGCAAGTTCAAGTCTTGTCACTCCGACCAATATGGAAACCCTTGATTCGTCAACGTTTCAAGGGTTTTTGTTTTCAGAGGTAAAAACATGAATAAATATTATTTAAGTCCAGATGAGACAGCCCTCTTATTGATTGATTTTCAAGAAAAGCTGGCTCCTGCGATGTCCAACCATGAAGAATTAGAAAAACCTATCAAACTTTTACTTGGCCTGGCTAAGGCCTTTAAGCTCCCTGTTTATATAACAGAACAATATCCGAAGGGTCTTGGTCACAGCTTAGCCTACATAAAGGAAAGTTTAGATGAATGTCAATATAAGCTGTGGGATAAAACCTGCTTTAATGCCCTCTCATCCGAACTCTTAGAAAATCTTCGAGAAAAAAATATTAAAACGGTCATTGTCGCAGGGATTGAAGCCCACATATGTGTCTATCAAACAGTCCGTGACCTTCTTCAAAAATCTTTCAATATCCACCTGGCAGCAGATGCCGTTGGTTCCCGCGACCCCCGGAATAAAAAGAATGCCCTCAAGCTCCTAGCCCAGCAAGGGGCCGTCGTCTCCAATACGGAGACCATCGCTTATGATCTTCTGAAAGATGCCCGGCACGAATCTTTTAAGGAGATTTCCGAGCTAGTCAAATAGGTCTAAAAAATTAAGAAGTATAAAGATAAGGCCCCTGAGCCGGTCATAAGACCAGACCAGGGGCTTTTCTGATTAATTTATACTCTAATGTAGAGAACTTTTTAGTCGGTTAAGAATTCAAAAGATTCTATTTCTTCCAGGTCTTTAATCTTTTCCTTATTAAAGTTAAAGAATTTATCAGAAGAAGCTTTTGGACAGTGGAGGGCACAGTTAATTGTATGGAGACGGAGACGATCCAGAGTCTCTTCACTGATATAGTATTCAAGTTTCATTGCATCATTGTAGGCCGTTTCTTCACCAACGCCGAGAGCCATAAAGTACTCTGCCAAAAACATGTGTCGGTCATAAATTCTCTTGGCAACAGCTTCGCCCTTTTCCGTCAATTCCAGATTTCCACTGTCGTTGAAAACCAGATAACCATCATCTTCTAAAAGGTGAACGGCCCGACTCACAGAAGGTTTTGAAAAACCCATTTCATTAGCTAAATCAACTGACCTCACAGTGCCTCGCTCCTGCTGCAATATATAAATATTCTCCAAGTAATTTTGACCTGATTCCAATAAACCCATATACCCTTCTCCTACTATATTATTATTTAACTTACACAAACACTTTAGCTTGATTGATTTAAAGATCTACTAAATAATAGCATATCGATATGTAATTAGACAGTTTAGGAGTAGCCAATTGTCAAAGTGGCACACAAGTTACTAAACAAGACTTTCAATCAAAAATAGCAGACCCCTTTCTCCCCTATCTCAGGGTGTTTTTAAGGATCTGCTATTTTGATACCAACGAAAGGCTAACTTTACTGACTAGTCTAAAAGCTCAATCAAGAGGGGAAGTTTTTCTTCAAACTTAACTCCATACCAATGGTCTTTATCACCCCTCGTATGTTCAATACAAGCAAGGGTATAGTTTGCCGCAACTTTTGCTGCCTCAAAGGCTGACTTGCCTCTCATGAGGGCTCCGACAAAGGCTGAAGCATAAACATCCCCGGTGCCATGGCAACCCGGGTCAAGAAATTTATGCTCGTAGTAGTCCATCTTTCCATCTTGGTAAACGACCACACCTGTATAACCGGGCCTGTATCCAACTCCAGTCAGCACGACAACTTGTCCGGATGTGCGTTGTAGTTTTTGTAGCAACTGCAAAATATAAGCTTCATCGTAATTGGTCTTATAAGCTTCACCTGTCAAGAAACAGGCTTCCGTAATATTTGGTAAAATAATATCAGCTTTCTGACAAAGAACTTTCATCTCCTCAACGTAAGCTTCATCAAAAGCCGGATAAAGCTTTCCGTTGTCTGCCATAGCCGGATCTACGATATTAAGGCAGTTGGGAGCTCCTAAATTTTTGAAAATATCGAGAACATAGTCAATCTGCTTGGTACTGCCCAAATATCCGGTATAAATGGCCTCAAAACTGACCTTCTCTTTCTGCCAATGTGCTTCAATTTTAGGAATATCATCCGTCAGATCGCGGAATGTATATCCCTCGAATCCGGCTGTGTGCGTGGATAAAATAGCAGATGGAATAATACAAGTTTCCATACCGCAGGCCGATAAAATAGGCAGGGCTACAGTAAGTGAACATTGGCCTAAACAAGAGATGTCCTGGATAGTTAAAATCTTTTTATATGACATGCAAAATCTCCTTCATACACATAAATCTGAATTGTCATTATAGTGGGTTTAATCTAATAATGCTAATCTCAATTTCCAGATACCGGCTCATTCTCTAAAGAATTTTTTCTGAAGATCAAACTGAGTACCAGACCAAGTACAAAACCTAAAAGACTCGGGCATACCCAACCTAGGCCGTAATCGTAGAGGGGCAGATAAGTTTTAGCAAAATCTATCAGGCTAACCGCAAAAGGAAGCTTATTAAGCCCCAAGGGCAGATTAGTCAAGAGGTCAAAGATTGCAGCTAGAAACACAAAAAATATGGTTGTCTTAAAGATCAGGTCAGAAAAATTCCAAAAAGAGCGCAAGATCCATAGAAAGATAAGGGCCATAGCTATTGGATATAGCAGCATCAGGATTGGGACCGACCACTGGATAATAGAATTGAGGCCAAAATTGGCTATACCGAAGGAAACTAGTACAAAAGTGTACATCCAAAATTTATAACTTGTCTTAGGGAAAAGTTGAACAAAAGTTTCCGAGATAGAAACCACGAGTCCAATGGATGTTTTAAGGCAGGCAACCCCGATCGTTAAAGCTAATAAGACCTGCCCAACATCACCAAAGTAATGTCTACAAACCAGGGCCAGGATAAGTCCACCATTCTGATCAAGCTGTGACAGGTCACGACTTGCTGCCCCAAGGTAAACCAGACCACCATAGATTAAGGAGAACAAGATAATCGTAATCAAACTCGATCTCATGGTCTCTACGGCTATTCTCTTAGGTTTTTTAACACCTAGATTTTTGATGTTGTCGTTAATCACAATAGCAAAAGCCAAGGCCGCTAAGGCATCCATGGTGTTATAGCCCCCCAGCATACCTTGGGTAAATGCCTGATCGGCATAGGCTCCAGTAGGAGCATAAGCAGATGGCTGGTTAACCGGGAAAAATAAAACAGCCAGCAAAAACAGGGCGATCAAAACCAGAAAGAGAGGTGTCATAACCTTCCCCACAACATCGATGAGCTTGCTCGGTTTACGTGAAAAAAACCATACTAAAAGGAAGAAAACAAAAGAATAAAGCAGGAGGACAGTACCTGTATCTTGCTCAAGGTAAGAAGCAACTCCAACCTCAAAAGCCACAGTGGCTGTTCTCGGGATAGCAAAAAATGGTCCAATTGTTAAGTAAAGTGCTAGGGTAAAAGCGGTCGCTGAAAATTTACCCAAAGGCAAGGCGTAAGACCTTAGCCCCTGTCTTTGTGATAAAGCCGAAGAAATTATACCTAAAATAGGTACCCCCACGGCTGTAACGATAAAACCGATGGAAGAAATTCCGTAGTTAGCAGCCGCCGCTTGACCAAGTTTTACCGGAAAGATAATGTTGCCGGCTCCAAAAAATAGGCCAAACAGCAAAAGGCCCACAACCAGCGTCTCCCGTCTCTCTAAATGTGTTCTTGTCTCCATATAACCTCACAACTCCAAAATTTTATTTCAATTTATCTCGCCTTTCTTGTCTCCGGGCCAATCTCATGAATTTTTGTTTTATTTTGTTTCGTTTCATCACCTTCCGGTAGAGTATCAACAGCCTCAAATTTAACTATTATCTTGGTATTTGGTAGGTAGACAATAGAATAAGACTCATCTGCCTTGACTTCTTGTCCGGGAAAGCTAGTCAGATAAGTTGTATCAGCTACATGATAACGGTTATTTTGAACCTTAATTTCGGAACCTGATAACTGCAAGGTTTTGACATTCTGTTGCCACAGATTAACCAGGTCCAAGAGTTTAGGACCTGTATCTAAAGCAACAAAAAGGGCAAAGAGTACCGTACTGACAACCGGCAAGAGATAAGAAATTCCCTTTTTGTTCTGCCCCGTCCAGTTTATCTGCAACTGGTAGATTAACAGGGCAAACAAGCAGATGGCCAAAATAATACTTATCACCAAGGAAATCAAAAAAAATAAAGTCATCGCTCACCCCTTCTCCATTAGCGAAAATAAATTAGCCTTTATTTTATCATATTTATGAGGTCATTTTCAGAAATTACCGGTATACCCAAGGCTAAAGCCCTAGCTAATTTACTACCCGCTTTTTCTCCAGCTAAGAGATAGTCCGTCTTAGACGAAACAGAGCCTGTAACCCGCCCGGCATTTTTTTCGATTAACTGTTTAGCCTCTGCCCTAGTCATCTTTTCTAAAGTACCTGTGATAACAAAAATCTGTCCTCGAAGAGGGAGGACTGAATCATCTTCAATCATCTGAGCTTGATAACTCAGATTTAAGCCAAGCTCTTTGAACTCTTGAATCAGTTTACGGCTACTTTCCTGTTGAAAAAAATCAAAGACTGATTTAGCCCCGTTAGGACCAACATCCGGAACTTTGACCAGGTCCTCTTGACCTGCTCCTAACAGACTGTCTATATCAGAAAATTTTTCAACCAAGTTTTTAGCAGTCTGAGGGCCGATGTTATGAATACCTAGGCCTGCAATAAAACGGTCAAATGTTTGATTTTTAGAAGCTTCAATAGCAGCAAGAAGATTATCCACTCGTTTTTCTCGCCCAATATCACCCTCTAAGATTAAATCTTCTCTGTAGTCACCCAAACGGTAAATATCAGTCAAGTGTTTGACATATCCTTTATCCCAGAGTTTTTGGACAGTTGATTCACCGAGACCGGCTATGTCCATAGCCCCCTTAGAGGCAAAGTATTCAATTCTCCGCGTCATCTGAGCCGGACAATCGGCTCCTGTACAATAAAGATTAGCACCATCATCTAAATAGTCAGTGGCTGCCCCACAGACCGGACAAGTATTAGGGAGTTTAAAGGCTTCGGCCCCTTCTTCTCGCTTGCTATAATCTACGGCTATCACTGCCGGTATGATATCCCCTCCCTTGTGGACTGTAA
>CAMYEY010000006.1 GCA_947254895.1 uncultured Clostridia bacterium | reverse complement strand
ATTATCCAGGACGTCTCGTGGGCTCGGAGATGTGTATAAGAGACAGCTTCTAAGAGCACAATGTCATCTGCTTTAGCAGCCGGTGCTTCTTCTGCCGCCTCCTCTTTTGGCGCTAGAGCTGACCGGGCCTTATTAAAGGCCTTAACCATCAAGAAGACGAAAACGGCAATGATTAAGAAGTTGATCACGGTTTGTATTAAGTTACCATAGGCAATGGCCAATTCGGGCTTTACCTCTTCTCCAGCCTCAATTACAGCAGGATTGATGACATACTTCATATCGCTAAGGCTGATGTCGCCTACTAAAAGGCCAATGATGGGCATGATAATATCAGCTACAAAACTATCGACGATTGCCTTAAAGGCAGCACCCATGACAACACCGACGGCCATGTCGAGGACATTCCCGCGGGAAATAAATTCTTTAAATTCTTTAAGCATGTTTCTTTTTCTCCTCAATTCTTTCAAATCATTACAAAAGCAACTATAAACAGGCCAAAACTTGACCTGGGAGCAGTCAAGTATAGCACACCACTCCATGTGTAAAATTTACTTATACAATAAACTATATAAACCTTAAAGCCAAGCTAATCAAGCCAGTCAAAATCCCGGTAAGCCTGATGGCAATAGTCAAGAAGCTGACCCGGCTGCATCAAGCGAAAACCTTCTGCTTGGGCTGCGAGTTCAGCCAGGTAACCGTGGGTAAACATAGCTAGGGCTGCAGCCTGGTCAAGGTCTTTGTACTGGGCCGAAAAACCGGCCAAGAGACCTGTCAGGACATCCCCCGACCCGGCCTTAGCCAGGCCCTGGTTGCCCGAACTATTGAGATAAACTTGGCCATCCGGCAAGGCCAAAACCGACCTATGTCCCTTGAGTAGGATTTGGCAATGAGACCTTTGGGCAAGACTCCTAGCCGCAGCCTGCCGGTCTCTAGCAGCCAAGTCTTTGAGGTCTGGAGCCAGGCGAGAAAACTCGCCCGGATGCGGAGTTAGGAGGGCCGGCACCAGGCCTTTGGCTTCCCTGACCTTAAACAAGTCCGGCCAAGCGGGATCAAGTGACAAAGAATTCAAAGCATCCGCATCAAGAATTAACTTGGGAGAATGCGAAATCAGGTCCGGCAAAAAATTCGTCAACCAGTCAGACCGACCGATACCGGGTCCGACAGCAACAGAATCGACCTGGCCGAGGAGGTCCAGTAAGTCTGCCGAGGTTTCCGGTAGACTGTCCAGCAGAGCCTCAGGCATAGCCTCAAGGGCTATAGGCAAGCCTTCCGGTCCGGTACGGCCGTAACAATAACCTACCCCTGTTGCCCGGGCTGCCCTCAAGGCCAGCTGAAAGGCCCCGGCCATGCCGGGAGAGCCGCCTATAATCAAGCACTTGCCAAAGTTACCCTTATGGCTCAAAGGTCCCCTCGATACATGCAGGACCCTGGCAGTATCCAGGTCAATCAGGCGGGCCGGCTTTTCGCCGGTTGCAGAACTAAATGCAGCCAGTTTTTGGTCGATCCAGGTGGAACTCATGCTGATTGGGGTTAAAATAAGCTGACCGCAATAAGCCGTAGCCGGGTCAGCATATAGGGCTGTCTTATAGGTCGAAAAAGTTACCGTGTAATCGGCTTCAAAACTGGGATTAGCCACAGCTCCGGTGGCACTTTCCAGGCCTGTCGGAATATCAATGGCAACTTTTAAAATGTCTTTTTGCCGGTTAATTTTTGTCAAAAGAATCTGCAAACTTTCCGGCAAAGGTCTCTCGAGAGTAAATCCCGTACCCATAATACCGTCAACCAGGGCCAAGGGTCGGTCCTCTCCCGAACAGGTCAAGAGCCGGTCCAATTCATCGATAGAGAGGGTCTCTCCGGCAAGTTTGAGGTAGGCCTCACGATTGCAGCGTGCATCATCTGCCAGCTTTTTTTTTGGAAAAAGCTCAAGCAGTTTGACCCGGTAACCGTAGCCCATCATCTGCCTAGCCGAGGCCCAAGCATCTCCCCCATTGCCTCCGTTGCCGGCTAAAAAGATAATGGGCCGGCCCGGTTCTATGTCTGCCAAGGGCAAAAGTTTTCGTAAAAAGTCCGTCAAACCCTGGGCAGCCTGCTCCATGAGGACGAGGCTGGGCAGGCCTGTTTCCTCGCAAAATGACCGGTCAAGAAATTTTTGTGACCGGCCATTGATTGTCGCTTTTGTAATTTTATTCAGCATAGCAGAAGGTAAAGAAAGCTTGTAGATTAAAGGTGCTTGTCAAGAGCGCCGGCAAGTTCCTCATAGGGCCTAGCTCCAACCATTTTTTCTACGATTTCTCCATTTTTGAAAATATAGATGGTTGGGATTGAAAGAACTCTAAAACGCTCAGCCAAAGCCCCCTGCTCATCTACATTGATCTTACCAACCTTGGCCTTACCTGCATAATTTTCCCCAATTTTATCGACAACGGGGCTAACCATCCGGCAAGGACCACACCAAGCTGCCCAAAAATCTACCATGACAGGTTGATCGCTGGCCAATACCTCTTGTTCAAAGTTATCTACTGTAATTTCTAATGCCATAATTTCCTCCCAAAGCCAGGCTCAAAGCTTATAAGCCCGGTAAAATCTAATTTATTAATGCTTCTAGTATAGCCTAGAAAGAGATCATAAAATGTAACCGTTGAAACCCCCTATAGAGCTGACAAAAATCAGATGAACTCTTGCAGGATAGAATCCTCCGGAACCAGACTGGGAGATACCCGGGGAACCTCATTGCAAGCGTCCAAAAGGCGGCGGGCCATCTTAAGGGCCCGGTCAAGGTCAGCATAGTAGACTCCCGGTTTGACGGTATTGGAAGGCGGCAATTGGCCATCTTCATAAAGCTGCAAAGACATTTTGATCTGGTCGCGGGCTTTAGGTACGATCACACAGTACTCATAGGCTAGGGCCGAATTGACATAAAAATCTGCGGCCTCCAGATATTCAGGAATAAACTTGGCCTCAGCCCGGGCGATCATGGGCCAAAAATCTATCGTTGAAATGGCCGTCGCCCCCCGACGAAAAACATCCCGACTTAGCCTCCGCAGGACCCTCATATCAGTCTTGTCCAGGATGGATGAGTCAGATACGAGCTTAGCATAGGGCATGATAAAAGTTTTAACAGCCCGGCTATTATCGATATGACAAGTCAAGTCGCTTGATAAACCATGGAGACCTTCAAGCATAAAGGCATCTCCCGGCTGGGGCCGGATGCGTTTATGCGGCTCATAGAGGCGCGACCTGCTTTTAAAGTCAAAGGTCGGTATATGAACCTCCTTACCCGCCTGCAACTTTTGCAAGTCACGGTAAAGCAGGTCCATATCCAAGGTGTTGATGCTCTCATAATCGGGCCTGCCTTGGTCATCGTATTCGGGCTCGGTCAACTTATAGTAGTCATCCATGGAAATCAAGTGGGTCCGGCGGCCGGCAGCTGTAAGGCTGCGGGTAAAATGAGTCGAAAAGGTTGTTTTACCGGAAGATGTTGGGCCGGAAAGAAGAACCAAATTAACCTCCCGGTTACGGAGGACATAGTCAGAAACTTCTGAGACCTGCCGTTTAAAGCCATCCTCACACTCTTTGATATAGTTAATGAATTTTTTGCTGCCAAGGCTTTTTTCCAAGTCACCAACTGTAACGATTTGAACTTGTCCTAAGTCTGCCATCTTTCTTCCGCCTTATATATTGAGTTTATCGCCCGATTTTTCAGGGTAAAGGATTGTCAAATCCGCCTTAGCCGAAAACTTTTGCGGGTCCTTAGCAAAGTCCTGAAAACTAGCTATATCAATCGTCCAAGCCTGAAGCCTCTGTTTGATCTTCCGGGCAAAGTCAGGATAGTAGTCAGGGTAGCCATGACCGTGGATGGGAATCACAAAGGAGGGCTTGAACAATTCGATAAGATCTCTAGCCCCGTCCAGCAGAGGGTCTTCCTGGTAACCATCGCTTGTTCCAGCAGGAAAAAAAGCCAGCTTAACCGGGCTAAACTTATCCCGCTGACCGGCCAACCAGTTTTTTTCACGGTCAAAGCCCTCACAAAATTCAGGCAAATCATCCCAGACCGCCAAGTCTGCCCCAAAATAAATCGAAAAATCGGACTTTTCTTCCTGGAATAGGAGAGATCCCCCCTGGTCAGTCGAGCCTGAATTAGACATCTTTAGGCCGGCAATTTCTGCCTCTGTTTGGGGTAATAAACGATGAAAATTTGGGTCAGCCATATAGTCTTCAACAGCCAGCTGAGCTTCATCCGATAAAATATAGGTAAGGCCTGCTGTCAAAAATTTTCGGCAAAGTTGAGGATCAAAGTGGTCACTATGCCTGTGGGATGAATAACCGAGGAGCTTTGTGTGCCGTGGGGCCTGGTCTTGTAAATTAAAGACCCCATCACTCAAACCCCCCTGCCCGGGTCTAACCGGCAAGCTGCCATAATCTAGCAAGATTGAAGTGTGGTCCAGCTCAAGCAGATACGAGCTGTGGTTAAGGTAGCTGAGTTTCATCTTTTCTCCTGTTTTTCATCTATAGTCCCCAATATTTGCCTTAGCTTAGGCTATGTCGATAGTATAACAAAATAGCTTGCAAGAGGTAAAAAAACAGTCCCGACTAAGGGTCGGAACTGTACAAACACTGGAGGAGAAAAGTATGAATAAAAAATTAACTTTTTCTCTGATCCTAGTATTACAAAAATTTTTATCCAAACTGCTACCCTACTGTAACAAAACTAAAAACTTTTTAGCATCCGGCAGGCTAACAAGACCGTACAGTTAGAGTTTCAAGTTAGGGAAGCTTGGTGATGCCTTGTCCTGCCCTAACCTCATCGATAGTTTTGAGATCAATGGAAAAACCGCCTTTTTCCGGAACAGCTACCCGGAGGCTGAGCGGGGTCGAATCGGAGGCCTCTGTATCACCACCGGCCAAAGCTCTTGCCGCATGATAAATCTCAAAAAGCTCCTTGGTATCAGATTCACTAATCTCTTTACCGGCTACCAGATCCAGGCGGGAATTGTCCATGTGAGAGATAGCAAAACCCTTGTCGTAGTCTATGTCCGGATCTAAAGAACTGGCCTTGAGCCGGGTCTGAAATTCATCTGTGATAACCCTCCTGGCCAAGTCTCTCTTCTGAGTCATCGGCAGAATCAAGGCCAAAAATAAGCCTACGACCAAGGCAAGGATAGCAACCATGCTCAAAACCTGTTTAGCAGATAGGTTAACATCAGGCAGGGCCTTGGTTTTTATTTCATACTGGGGACGTTTTTTGGCTACAGCCTCTGCCCTCTTAGCCTGGGCAGCCTGGCGAAAAGCTTGTTCATAATTAGCCTTTTGACCGGCCTTACCTTCCGGAATATACTCGGGTTGCTTCTCGTTAGGAAAAGTGTGGGCTGAGGGGTCTTTGGCTATCTCCAAAGCCTCCTTAGCGGGAAAAACGCAGTCACAAAAAAGGCAGTGACACTTTTCTTCTTTTGGATCAACAAAAACAATCGACCCACAATTTTTACATATTCCTTCCTGCATGAAATACCTCGCACTCAGCTTATTGCAAATTTTTGACAGAACAGTTAACTTATTGCTTAAGTTTATCGTATCAATTTTTCTTATGCTATTATAGAGACCGGCATAGGAATTAGCAAGCTTGAAGCCCTCCTGGGCTGATAGGGCAAGCGGGCAGGAAGGAGAACCGGCAAGGGTGAGCCAAGAGGACTTGATCAAATTTATGAATCTGGCTCTGGCCGAAGCCGATTTGGCAGAGGAAGCCGGCGATGTGCCGGTAGGGGCCGTCCTGGTCTGTAAGGGCCGAGTCATTGCCCGTGCCCACAACAAACGGGAAAAAGAGACTGACACAACCGCCCACGCCGAAATCCTGGCCATCAGGTCAGCCTGCCATAAGCTAGGACGCTGGATATTGGATGACTGCCAGCTTTTTGTCAGCCTGGAGCCCTGTCTCATGTGCTTAGGAGCAATCGTCCAAGCCCGGATCAAAGAGGTTTACTATGGGGCATATGACCCTAAAACCGGGGCCTGTGGTTCGTTACCCGACCTGGCCCAAGTAAAAGATTCCAGCATCAACCACCACACCAGCTTTCAAGGTGGTATTTTAGCTGAGGAAGCCGGTCAAAAGCTCAAGGCCTTTTTTCGCAAAAGGCGGTCAGCCAAGGTCAGAAAGGGCAAGTCTTCTGAAGAAAACCCGGCAGCAAGCGCAGGCAGAAAAGAGGAACAATGACTAAGGAAGAAAAGATAAAAGACAGATCCAAACAAGCTCAGGCCCTCCCGGCCGAGCGCAGCCTTTTGGGTAAATTTTACGCTAGTCTCGGCTTTAACCTGGCCCGACTCTTGGCCAAAATCACCTATCTGGGTCAAGAAAATCTTCCCGCCGAACCACCTTATGTCCTCGCACCCAACCACCAGACCTACATTGATGGTTTACTTGTCGCTAAAGGCCTACCTAAAGGCCACTTTGAGAAGTTTTCAGCCATGATCGGGTCCGACTTAAAAACCGACCACGGCTGGCTAGGTAAAACCATGCAGCCCGTCTCCAGGGGGATTGAGGTTGATCGGCATGGCGGAAACCCTGTTCGCGGCCTGGTCAAAGCCTACCGAGCCTGCAGGGCCGGCAACATCATGATGGTTCACCCGGAAGGCACTCGGACCCACGATGGCCTAGTAGCCCCCCTCCTATCTGGAGCCTCCTACATTGCCATCAAAAGCAAAGTCCCCCTTATACCTGTCTACATTGAGGGCGGCTTTGAGTTTTTTTCCCGCTTTGATAAGTGGCCCCGGCTAAAAAACCCTCTAACCGGTAAACGCTGCCAAGTCAATATTATCTACGGTCCCCCGCTCAATCCGGATGACTACGAAGATGCAGCTGCCCTCACCCATGCTATTGAAGATTGGCTAAAAGAAAAAGAAGCCGACTACTTGCAAAAAAACGCGGGCCAGCTTAGGCGTGACTTCAAGTAGCCAGAGATCACGTGATCAAAGGCAAAACCGAGAAGTTTGTTAAAATCCGGTCGAATGGCTTCAGACAGGCCGTCTTAAAGTAAAAGGGGTTCTATCAGGCCAAGGTCAGATTGCCGGAGTTTAAAGACCACATCAGCCCCTTCGTCCGTGTAACTAAGACTATCAATATAGGCAACTTCTTGCAGCTTGGCTAAAATTTCCGGTTCAGAAAAGGGGATGACCAGGTGAAAAGGCAGCATTTGCCTCAAGGGAATGTCTATAATCTCTTGCTTTAACTCAGCCAGCCCCCGACCGTCCTTAACCGAGGTAAAAACTAGACCGCGATCATGGCGGTCCCCCGCCTTGATTTTTCGAACCAGGGACGGATCAGCTAAGTCTATCTTATTAAAAACTTGAATTCTAGCTTTTTGATCCGCCTTAAGCTGGATCAATTGCTTTTCAACCACCGACATCTGTAAATCGTATTCCGGGTCAGAAAGGTCCGTCACCTGTATGATGATATCTGCATGGCTAACTTCAGCCAAAGTAGACTTAAAGGCCTCGACCAAGCGGTGGGGGAGATTCCTGATAAAGCCAACCGTATCGATCAAGATGATGGGGATCTCAGAATCCTTAAGACGTCGGGCCGTTGGGTCAAGGCTGGCAAAGACCTGGTCCATCGCTAGGAGGTCTGCTTCGGTCAAACTGTTAATCAGGCTGGACTTGCCCGCATTGGTGTAACCCACCACAGCAACCTTGGTCACATTATTGCGGTCGCGGTTACTTCTGGTAAGGTCACGCTGGCGGTGAACCTCCGCCAGGGCTTTTTTGAGGTAAGAAATACGACTTTGAATATGGCGGCGATCAGTCTCCAACTGCGTTTCACCAGGTCCTCTGGTACCAATGCCACCACCTAAGCGGGAAAGAGCTTTACCTGCTCCAACCAGGCGGGTCGCCCTATCTTGGAGCTGGGCGATCTCAACCTGAAGGCGACCTTCTCTGGTACTAGCCCGGCTGGCAAAAATATCCAGGATAATCAAAGTCCGGTCAAGAACCTTAAGTCCGGTGAGGTCACTGATATTGCGCATCTGGGATCCTGATAGGTTGTGGTCTAGGACCAGAACCTCCGCCTCTAACTTTTCTGCCAGGTCGGCAATCTCTAACAACTTACCGGACCCCGCTGCATAGGCTGCATCCGGCTTGTTTTTAAACTGGAGGGCCTCGCCAACCACCTCCAGGCCTGCCGTCTCAGCAAGTTCCACGAGTTCAGCCAGAGAATACCGGGCCACTTCTTCTGCCCTGGCCCTAGTCTGCCCTACCTCATTTCGGCAAAGTCCCAGGACAATTGCCTTTTCTATCTTGTGATCGTCTAACAAGTTAACAAGACTCCCTGACTAGGCGGTCAAAGACCTGATAGTCCTCCTGGTCAGAAAAGTAGAGCTCAGCCTTTAGGGCATGGTCTTTAAAAACCTCCTGGTAGGCTTGGTGTAGGGCACAAACCATCTGGTCCCGCCAAAAGCTTTGATCCATCATCAAAAGAGGCTTGATAATTTGCCGGTAAACTTCCTGACCGGCCTTATCCGCCAACTCGTCATCTTTCAGTTTAACTAAATTAAAGAGCTTAGACCCATAATGGGGGTCAGTCCGACAAGCCTCTTGGTAGATCCGGGCCGAATCCAAAATTTCTTGATAGATGGCCTCCCTGCCCAGCTCAGGCTCAGCCTCTAAGAGTTTTTGCAAGGGCTCCTGGTCAAAAAACTTGGCAATTTCCTTTTCTTGCTTTTTAATCTGACGTTGGCTTAGTCTTTGGCTGGTCAGCAACTTGAGATTTAACCAGAGTCCCACCATAAGGTCAGCCTTGTTGGCTTGTTTTTTTCCCAGATATTTATAACGTAGGTCTTGAACAATCGACCTCGCTTCAGCTTCTGTCATAGGCATGATTTTTTCTCCTTAATCTCAACCTGCCTGAAAGATAAAGCAGGTTTTTTTGAATATTAAGCGTCTCTTTGAGCTGGACCGAAATCCCGGCTATATAGAAAACGACTATAGCAATGAGGCTCTTAGCAGAATAAACTAAAAGCTGCCAAAGCTTATTATAGCTAGTCAAAGGAATCAGGTTAACCGCAGAAAGGACAATACCGGTTACAAGGACACAGTAGGCGATTCGCAGTAGATAAGGCATGATCCGGTAAGGCTTAGCCTTGGGGTTATGCATCTTGTAGAGAAAGTAGACCAAAAAGCAGGAAACAAGGCTGTAGCTGGCATGGGCCATTGCTATCCCCTGAACTCCCTTGTCCAGGACCTGGATATAAAAGATGCAGAAGATAGGATTGAGGACCAAACTAATCAAACCAGCAAAGAGGGCTATCCTTGTCACCCGGCGGGCATAGAAGGCCTGGTTTGTCAGGTAGATAATGGTCTGAGCAAAAAGGCTGATGCAGAACCATTGCAGGATCTGGCCAACAATAGCAACATCCTCGGATGTATATTTAGAGGGATTCCACTGAAAAATCAATTGGATCGTCTCAAAATCCAAGACAAAAAAGATTGTGGCCAAGGGGGCTATATAGAAAATAGACTTTCTGACACTTTGGGTAAAAAGAACCCTGACTTGCTTAAAATCACGTTTGGCATAATAACCGGTCAAGTTGGGTAGCATGACTGTACCGACAGCTATGGCAATAATCCCATAAGGCAACATAAAGGCCTGCTCTGCATGGCGGATAGCAGTCGGGGCACCGACAAACTGGTTGGTAAAGAGGTTCATAACCAGGGAGTTAATATGGACCACTGAACCGGACAGGAGGGTCGGTATGGCCAAGCTCAAAAGCCTCTTAAAGCCCCTATCCCGGTAGTCCAAACTAAAGCGAAAATACCGGATCTCCCGCCCTACAAGAAGAATCTGGTAGACCAGGTAAATAAAAGCAGACCCAACCACCCCCCAAGCGACCTTTACCAAGCCTGTCTGACTTTGTTCCCCAAAGAAAATCAAGGCCAGCATATAGAAGATGTTATAGATCATGACACCGAAAGCCGCTAGGCCAAAGCGTTTATAGGCTGTTAAAATTCCCTGAGTCAGGGAGATCAAAGTCATAAAAATACACTGTATCAGGAGGATCCTGGATACCGGTATAGCGGCCTCTACCACCTGAGCATCCTTACCCGGATTGATAGCCGGCAATAACCAGGGCATGATCAGGCCTACCAGCAGAAGTACAACCACCATAAAAAGGCTGGCCAGGCTGATAAAAACATTAACGGAACGCCAAACTTTCTGTTCCCGATTTTGTTCAATCCCCGCCGAAAGAGTTGGTGTTATCGTTGCCGCAACAGCTCCTCCAATCAGGAGGGCATAGAGGAGGTCCGGGATAAAAAAGGCCACATAATAAGGGTCGGAATACATACCAAAACCCAATTTAGGGGCTACCAAAACCTCCCTTAAAAAACCGGTCACCTTTGCCATAAAAAATCCGAGCATGGAAATAAAGGTGGCCCGAGCAATATCGTGAGAATTATTAGCTTTTACATTATGCTTTAACTCCAGTTGCTCTCTCAAGCGAGGCCTGGTCCTCCGGCCCTGCTCCCGATCTTTACCCGTCTCTTCATTTAAGGGAAACTCCAATAGCTTTTCCTCCCCCTGACTTACTGATAGATAATTCTAGCATATTCTCAATTTGAAACTCTAGTCACCGGCCAGAATTAGGGCAGTATGTCTTGTTTCCCCTTGGCGAAGAAAAACAACCTCCACAGTATCACCTGTCGACTTGGTCCGCAGATAAGCCTGAACATCCCGTAGGGACTTAATCTTCTGCTCATCTAGGGATAGAATACGGTCTCCGTCCTTGAGACCGGCCTCAGCTGCTGGGCCATCTTTGAATACTGTCTTAAGGGAGACCCCATCGTCCTGATCAATAGTATCGTAAAAGGCACAACCCAAAGGCCTGCCAACCCGGTCAACAACCACGATAGAGGGGCCGGAATCTCCCTTGACTAAAGACATCAGTTCCGCCTTATAACCCTCTTGTCTGGCTCGGTTGAGCCGAATATCTTTGCGAATAGCTATAAAAGATAGGGCAAGAATCAACAGCAGGATTACAAAGAAAACAGCAAGACAGGAAACAAAAAGAAAATCTCTCAGGGAAAAGTTATTCTTATCTTTAGACTTACCGACAAGGTCTGTATCCAGGCAATAGTTACCATCCCGCTTGACAGTGGGATAGATATTATTTTCTGTCAGGACAGGATGCTGACCCGTCTTGTCTGTTACCGGCCTGAAATGATTAACCTCATTCATATAAATAAACTACCACTTAAATTGACCTTACAATCCGACTATCTTGGTATCTACAATAGTCTCTTTGCTTCCAGCAAACCCTCGGGAAAGCTTCTGCCTTATCCAGAGGAGATGCCTGTTAGTTTAAAGATCCGGTATGACCGGCTAAACAAAACAAATCAAACAACTTTGTTTTAATTATGAAATTTCTGTGAATTGAGGCTGCCGGCTAAACCTTAAGACATGGCTGTCCTGGCCAAAAGAGGCTGGGCCGGCACAAATTAGGATCTTTTATAGATCTTATTGTAGACCAGACGGTCAACCAGCCTTTGGACAAGTCGGAACAAAGAGATATAGATGAAGGGGATAAAAATTAAAAGTAGGATACCGAGGACGGCTAAAACACCCCCGATCACAATACCACCTGCAACCGAGGCTATAGTTGAGCCAAGGCTACCCAAGAAATTAAAAACTTCGCCCGAAAAGGACATAAGTTTATCAAAGACATCTACAGCAACCTGCATCAGTTTAGGTATCTGAATATCGGCATGACCCAACAAAAACTGTACAAAGGCAACCAGGAGACAAAGATATTCAAGGCCATAAAGAGCTAGGATAAGAAATTTAACAGCTAAATGCTGGCGGTAGTAGACCATCCCTAAAAAAGGTAAAGCCAGCAGGAGGATAAAACCAATAGTAAAGTTAGCGGCCACAGGTAATACAAAAAGGCCTGATGTTTTTTCAGGAAAGAGGATACTGAGAACAGTCAAAAGGAAAACTAAAAAGCTAATCCCCGTAAACAGCAAGGGGTGTCGCCGGTCATTGAAGTCTGAATCTGACCATACCGGACCTAAATAAAAACCTTCCCAATATTCCATAAGTTAGCTTCAACCCTTCCCTGATTTGTTATAGCACTAGTTTAAAGCAAGTTTTGATAAAAAAACAGTTAGCCCAAGGTTAATTTATAATTTGAACTCCCGTTGAGCTACTTTTTCGATAGCAGCAAGCAGCTTTTTCCAGCTCGCTGCCTGAACATCGTAGCCGGACAATTCATAGGTGGGACTGCCCTCCAGATCACTACCTGCTTGAATATGCCAGACATAGTCCTGGGGACTAAGGAGTTTAGCTGGCTTGTGGTCAATATTTTGTTTGATAAAATCTTTGAGAGCATCATAAATCGGCAACATCTGATGCGTGGGCAAGCCCCTGACAAAATTATTAAACCAATAATTGCTATCCTTCCAAGATAAGATATTAGTCTTGAAGTCCAGTTTAACCGTCACATAACCCTTACGGTAGCCGGACAACTCACAATTTGCCCAGGTAAAATCAATCTCCTCTTTGCCCATTCCTCTCTTCCTTCTATCTATAATCTAGCTTTAAAATTCACCAACTATTCTTACCGATCCGAGCAAGCATTGCAAGACTAAAATCATAAAAATAGCTAAAATCATGATCTGACTCAATTTAATCTTTAATGAAGTCCGGGAAAAGCCTGCTGTCTCAAGGCTTCATAGAGGACAATGGCAACCGAATTAGCCAAGTTTAAGGATCGCTTATCTTCTGACATGGGTATCCTGATGCAACGGTCAAGATGTGTAAACAACAAGTCTTCAGGCAGCCCCTTGTCTTCTTTGCCGAAAAAGAGGATAGAATCTTCAGGGAAAGCGACATCGCTGTAGCTTTGCTTTGCCTTTGTAGTGCAATAAAAGGCCTTATCTTGGCCTAGGGCCTTGAGGCAGCTATCGAGGTTTGGCCAGATCTCAATATCCAAGTCAAACCAGTAGTCGAGACCGGCCCGTTTAACCGCCTTATCGGATATGGAAAAGCCCAAGGGCTCTACCAGGTGAAGCTTTGATCCTGTTGCTACACAGGTTCGAGCTATATTTCCGGTGTTAGAAGGTATCACCGGTTCAACTAAGACAACATGATTCATGCCTTTACGTATTCTCCTTATTACTTTAATTGAAGCCGGTCAAGGCTCACTGCCCGACCTTAGTTCTTCTGCCAGTTGATTAATCTTTTGCAGGCGGCGGCTGATCCCTGACTTACCCAAGGGCGGGTCTGCCAACTGACCTAAATCCTTGAGTGAGTAGTCGGGATAGTCGAGTCTCAATGTTGCCGCTTCCTGGAGCTTAGGTGATAGGTCTGACCAGTTCATATGCTGCTGGAGGTAACGGATACTCTCTACCTGTTTAGCGACCGAATTGGCCAATCTCTGGGCATTGGCAGAGTCACAGTTAACCAGACGGTTAACCCTGTTACGCATATCCTTGGTGACCCTAACCTGCTCAAAGTCCAAAAGGAGGCGGTCCGCTCCCAGGTAGCGGAGAAAATCGGCAATCTTTTCGCCACCCTTGATATAGAGAACTGAGCTGCCCTGGTGGTTTATCCTACCGGGTTCTAAGTCCAACTCAGATAAAAAAAGGCCATACCAAAGTGAACTGGACCTTTTGCTGATGGAAAATTCAAGGCTA
This sequence comes from uncultured Clostridia bacterium, assembly GCA_947254895.1. Classification (GTDB taxonomy): domain Bacteria; phylum Bacillota; class Clostridia; order Saccharofermentanales; family DTU023; genus UBA5436. Next base: position 20,326 of record CAMYEY010000006.1, on the reverse strand, counting down.
TAACGTTCACGGGGGTCGGTCAAAGATCCCGAAGCCAAAAAAAGTCCGGCTAGTACCGATCGGACCAGGCGAAAATAGTCTTCATCCTCTTGGCGGCTGCTTAGGGAAGCCGGATTATAGCGAAAAAACTGTTCGAGGTCACCGGACAAACGACTAACGAGGTGGTCATCTGAAATCAGGTAACTTTGCATCTCCCTGTGTTGGACGATTTTACCCTTAGTCCCATATATATCCATCAGGGATTTTTCGCTGAAAGAAATCAATTCCGTCAAATATGTAGCATAGCGGTAGGACCGCGACCTCTCCTTAAAGGCCAGGCTGGCAAAGGATAGAAAAACAACATAGCGGTCAAACCGGTCCGTACCGACTTGGTCCAAGATGAACGACCGTAGCTCGGCCGAAACTGTTTTTTCCCGTTCTGGCCCTTGGCCCTTGTGTTGAGATAAATCAGTCTCAACCATTACAGGCCACCTACCGGGTCACGTTCAATATCCCGGTGTTCCAGTAAAACCCGGTAACCGAGACTCCTAACCGTATGGGCTAATTCTTCAGCTACACCCACAGACCGGTGGCGCCCACCGGTACAGCCGACAGCAATCGTCAAACGCACCTTGCCCTCCTTTTGATAAAGGGGGAGGGAAAAAGCAAAAAACTCCTTGCTCATGTCTAAAAATTTATTGACCTGGTCAAATTGCATGATGTAATTTTTAACAGGGCCATCGAGGCCAGATAGGTTTCTGAGCTCTTCAATATAAAAGGGATTAGGTAAAAAACGCACATCTAAAACCAGGTCAGCATCAAGGGGAAGACCATATTTAAAGCCAAAAGACTGGATGAAGATAGTCATCATCTCGTCATAACCTATACTGGTCAGGCTATCAAACAAAAAGTCCCTGAGTTCTGCCGGGGTCATCTCACTGGTATCGATCACAATATCAGCTATCCCCCTCAAGTCTTCCAAACGCTTGCGTTCATCCTTGATAGCATCTATCAGGTTACCGCTTTGGGCCAGAGGGTGATTACGCCGGCTCTGTTTATAACGAGAGACCAAGCACTTTTCTGAAGCCTCCATGAAGATAATCTTATGCTTTTGACCGGCTGGTAAAATTTTTCTTAGGTCAGAACTGACATCACCAAAACGGATCAGACTCCTGATATCGATACCTATAGCAAGTTTTTGGGGTTTTGAAGGGTCAACAGGCTCCTGACTTTGGCTAACTTTTTCGGCTTCTGTTTTTGAAAAAGCCTGCATCAGGCCCGGCAAAAGTCCCGGGGGTAGGTTATCTATGCAAAAATAGCCCATGTCTTCCAGGACCCGCATAGCAGAACTCTTACCTGCACCGGATAGGCCGGTAATTACGACAGTTTCCATGCTACTTCCTCATCTAGCCACTCACCCAGCCACCTCACTTCCGGCTCCAGGCTAACCCCGAACTGTCGCTTAACTTCAGTCTTAACATGGGCAAAAACCTGATTGATATCGGCAGCTTTGGCACCACCATAATTGATTATAAAGCCGGCGTGCTTAGACGAAACTCCTGCCTGATGATAACGGTATCCTTTGAGACCCGAATCAGCAATCAGTTTGCTGGCATAATTCCCGGGTGGACGCTTAAAAGCTGATCCCGCCGAAGCCTTATCTAAGGGTTGGCTTGTCCTCCGTCTCACCTGAAAGTCATTCATTTTTTGGTAAATGGTCTGGCGGTCAGCCGGTTGCAACTTAAGTTCAGCTGTCAAAATCAAATCTTGCGAGTCACTATAAGCACTATGGCGGTAAGCAAAATCATGGTCTTGACCCAGCCTGTTTTTGACCTGACCTTCCCGCGTTAGATAGCTTGAAGAGACAACCAAATCAGCCATCTGACCGTCATAGGCCGAGGCGTTCATCAAAACCGCCCCGCCGAGACTACCCGGTATGCCGGCTGCAAATTCCAGACCCGAAAGGCTGTGACGTGCAGCTAAGGCTGCTAGGCTAGCCAGCGAAGCCCCTGCCTGGGCGCTTATTGTATCTTGGTTGATGGAGAGGGAAGCAAAATTTGCTTTAAGGTAAATGGTCATTCCCCTAATCCCCCGATCAGATACCAGGACGTTAGACCCCCGGCCGAGGACCTGGTAGGTTATAGCCTCAGCCCGACATACTTCAATAGCTTTTTCAAGCTCGGCCACAGAAGCCGGTAAGAAAAGCACATCTGCAGGTCCCCCTACCCGAAAACTGATGAGTTTTGACATGGGGTAATTGAAAAATAATCTTTTGGGATTGAAGTCCTCAAAAATTTGGCGGTTAATCTTATCTGTCATAAGCTTTCCTCTAGTTTTATCCGCTTTACTCTTATAACCGGATCAGTTAAAGACCCTTTCGGTCAAGGCCAGGGCCGCATTATAGCCCATGGTCTTTTGCCTAAAGTTGATGGCGGCAACTTCGACAATAATGGCCAGGTTTCGACCAGGGCGAACCGGGATTGTGATCGAAGGAATATCGTGGCCAAGAATCTCTGTCGTTTCTTCGATCAAGCCCATCCGGTCATAGACCTTATTTTCATCCCAAAGCTCAAGGTTGATGACAAACTGGATATTCTCCTGCATTTTGACAGAAGATACCCCGTAAAGCTCCTTGACGTCTAGGATACCAATTCCCCTAATTTCAATGAGGTGGCGGATAATTTCCGGTGCGCGACCCAAAAGAGTTGTATCTGAAACCTTACGAATCTCAACCAAGTCATCTGCAACCAGCCTGTGACCTCTTTTGACCAGCTCCAAAGCTGTCTCGGACTTACCGACACCACTATCACCGAGAATCAAGACACCTTCACCGTAAACTTCAATGAAAACGCCATGGATCGAAATCCTCTCAGCCAGTTCTACATTGAGATATTTAGACACATTAGACGAGAAAGAGGCCGTCCCTTGGTCTGTCGATAAAATCGGAGTCTTATACTTGGCTGCCACTTCAAGAAGCACAGGATCAGCTTGATGGTTACGGCTAAGTACCAGGCAGGGAATACCGGTAGCCAGGAGGGCATTGTACTTTTTCCGTCTCTCATCATCTGAAAGGGAGTTGAGGTAGGCTGTTTCCATATTACCGATGAGCTGGATCCGGTCTGGCCCAAAATGCAAAAAATGGCCAGCCAGCTGGAGGCCCGGCCTGGTCACGTCCGGTATAAAAAGTTCGGTCGAATCAATTTTATCAAAACCCCGGATGACTTCCAGGTGAAATTCTTTAATGAGGTCATTTAATTTAACTGAATCCATCTTTTTGCCTTCCTTTTTAGCTAAAAGTCCTTGCTAAAGTATAGCATAATTCAGGGAATTGTGAGGGTTCTCAGACCCGGTCAGTATGCTTGGTGTCGGGTTTAACAACACATGTAAAAGTTATACCGGTTATCGGAAGAGACTTGTATTGAATTTATCCTTTGCTCCCTATAGTCCGGCGGCTTTAAGTTTCGCTTACCGTCCACCCTGCCGGGTGCTATAATCGAGAAAGAAAGGGGCGGTGTCAAATGGCTAATTTAAAGGTATTGCTGACAGGGGCCTCCGGCACTATGGGGCTAGCCAGTCTCATGTTTATGACCTTAGAAAACCAGCTTGATATTAGGGTCCTATCCCTCAAAACAAAACAAGATAAAAAGGTCCTAAAACCTTATCTTGACCAGGACTTGATCAAGCTTATCTGGGGTGATATCAGAGACTATGATAAGGTTCTTGAAGCCGTCAAAGATGTCGATATCATCCTCCACATGGGTGCCCTCGTCTCCCCCCTGGCCGACCTCAAACCCAGGCTGGCTATGGACATAAATTATGGTGGCACCCTCAACCTCTTATCAGCCATTAGAGACCTAGGTCAGGAAGATAAAAGCTACTTTGTCTATATTGGTTCTGTAGCTGAAACCGGCGACCGGATGCCCCCTATTCACTGGGGCCGGGTCGGTGACCCAATCAAGCCAAGTGTCAACGACTATTATGCCGTTTCTAAGGTCGCTGCGGAAAGAGAGGTTATTGAGTCTGGCCTCAAACACTGGGTCAGTCTCAGGCAAACCGGGATCATGTCAACCAAGATGGCCTCAACCATGGACCCCATCATCCTCCACAACCCCCTCAACAATGTCTTGGAATATGTGTCAGACCGGGACTCCGGCCGGCTGATCCGCAACCTATGTATCAAACTCCACGATGGCAGCCTGCCCGAAAAATTTTGGAATCATATCTACAATGTCGGCGGAGGCAAGTCCTGCCGGGTCTCATCCCTTGAGCTATACGCCAAGTCTTTTGCTGAGCTGGGGGTTAAAAATTTAGGAGGAGCCTTTAAGGCTAACTGGTTTGCCAGCAACAATTTTCACGGTCAATACTATCTCGATTCAGACAAGCTGGAGGACTATCTCCACTTCCGCAAGGATGATATATCCTACTTTTATAAGATGTTTGACAAGGCCTATGGGGTCTGGGCTAAGCTCAGCCGAAAGGTCAGCAAGATTCCCCTCTTGCAAAAAATCGTCACCAGTTCAGTCTATAGCAACTTTAAGCACCTGGCCAACAAGGCTAACGGCACCCTTAAGGCCCTCAAGAGCAAGGACAAAAAGCGGATTTCAACCTTTTGGCCTAGCCCTCAAAAGTGGTCTAAGATCCCTGAAAAACTAAAGGATTTTCCCGTCTTTAAAAATTGGAACAAGGTCATTCAGATCGACCACGGTTACGATGAGAACAGGCCGGCAAACGAACTGGACCTGGCTGACCTCCAAGGGGCTGCAAAATTCAGGGGTGGGATTCTGAGGAGTACCACCATGACCAAGGGAGACTGGCAGACCAAGCTCGATTTCACCTGTGCCTTTGGTCACGATTTTAAAGCCTCCCCCAAGCTGGTTTTAGAAGGTGGCCACTGGTGCCCTTACTGCGAGGATGAAAGCTGGAATTATGCCGAACGGGCTAAGCGAGATCCTTTCTTTGCCCAGGTCTGGTACCCCCTCCACAAGAAAGATGAACCGGCCTATGTTTATGAGAAAAAGGTCAAGCCACAAGAGTTTAGAGAAAAACTCTTAGCCGAAGGCAGGCTCCTTTAGACCTTTCAGTCTATAAGCCAGACAGGTGCAAGATAAATTCGGCTACTTTAAGTCTTTCAAGATATCAACCAAGCGGTCATAAACCAAGTCCGGCCGGATGTCAGAGTCCGCCAGCATGGCCTTGTTGGTTTCTCCGGAGAGAACCAGAATACCTAGGAGATTATGCTTAATAGCAGCTGCCAGGTCGGTATAAAGGCGGTCTCCCACCATAGCAACCTGGTCGGCCTCCACTCCCATCAACTTGAGGGCTTCATCAATAATACCTTCATAGGGTTTACCGATAATCAAGTCCGGCCGGCGACCGGTTGAAGCTTCAATATAGGCGATGGTGGCCCCAATATCAGGGGCAAAGCCATACTCTGTGGGACAATTAAAATCAGGGTGGCTAGCCAGATAAGGTAGTCCTTGGCGGACAAAGTAGCAAACCCGGTCCAGCTTGTGGTAGTCGAGCTCTGTATCGTAGGTTATGATGACATAGTTCGGCTTCTCCAGATCGATTTCAAGGCCCATGGCGGCCATCTCACGACTAACCAGACTGTTAGCTAAAAGAAAGGCCTTTTGGCCAGGATAGTGCCTGACCGCATAGCTGGCTGTAGCCTGGCCCGAAGTCAGCACTTTAAGCCCACCACCCTTGACCCCCATTTTTTTTAATTTTTCCACATAAAAATCAGCAGACTTAGAGGAATTGTTGGTCAGAAAGAGATAGTCGATTCCTAGCTTATCCAAGTGGTTCAGAAAATCCAGACTACCCTCGAGCAGGCGGTCACCGAGGTAAACCGTGCCGTCAAGGTCTAGAAAAAAACAAGATAAATTTTTAAGTCGGGTCAAGACCCTAGTTCCTTGTCCCCTCAGGCCTGAACCCAAAGGAAATTCCATATCATAAAGGAGGCCCAGGTCCCAGAGGAGGGAGCTGGTAACATACTTGTTACGGACCTCACGGGAGGCAATCAGGGCATCATGGCAATCTACTTGATTAAAGCCTATATCCTCTGCCTTTATCGGCAGGCCCAATCTCTCCATTAGGCTAAGCATATCTTCAAGCCTAGGCAGCTCTTCTTCAACGATCTGCAAAATCTGAGGCCAAAACTCCTGAATCCTGGAAAATCTTTCCTGCCAGGCTTCTCTGCTGTTACGGCCTTCGGCTTTAGCGGTCTTGATGATCTCTTGCCCTGCCTCAGGCCCATAGACTCTCATAACCATCTCAGCCCAAGCTTTCTCATCAAAAGCATCCATAAAGGCCTCTGCCCTAGCCGGATCCGGCTGGTATTTTTTAAGCTTGTCCCAGATGGCAAGAACCTGGCTGGTTCCAACAGCCACCTGGAGGCCATGGAGAATAGGTTTTTTGCTGCGAGCTAAGTTCATCATCTCCCAGACATGGGAAAAATAATGTTCGAGACCTGAAGCCGGCCGGGAAATACCGGCAAAGCCCATAGCCAGGCCTGTATAAAGAAGGCCATCAAAAACCTCCTCAACGGCCTTGGGGTCGCGGTCCAAAAGGCTACCTGCTGAAGCCACAACCTTATTTAGGGAAGACCTCACCAGGTCAGCTATATTTTCGCAATAATATTCTCCGGTCACAAGCTGGCTGATCCGCCACTCACAAATGGAACAATATTTAGCCAGCATATCGCCCAGGCCAGCCTGCAACATGGGCAAGGGGGCTGCAGACAAGATCCGGGTATCAGCAATAATCACCTCGGGGCACCGGTAATAGAGGGATTTTTTAAGACGGTTTTGGATCATCGAAGCATTGTTAGACCCATAGCCATCCATGGATGGGGCTGTAGCGATCGTAATCAGGGGGAGGTGGCTCACCCCGGCCAAGACTTTACCCAAGTCGTTGAGAGTGCCGGAGCCAACAGCTATTATCCCGTCCCGGTCAGGGGCCAGGAGCATGGCCAAGGAACCAACCGACCTTTCATCAGGCTCAATCTGACCTCCACCGAGATTTGCCTCCTGCCAGTCCACCTTGTGGTCTGTGAGCAGGTCGATAAAGTAGGGAAAAGCCGCTTGCTTAGTGTGTTCATCACAGATGATCAAGGGCTTTTTGACTTTGAGATCCGCCAGAGCCCCGGGCAGTTTGGTAATAACGCCTTCACCGACTTCTACTTGCCTGATCGCCATAGCGTGCCGGTGGCCGCAAGTCTCACACTGGATTCCCTGAGGGCTGATCAGGTCTTCTAGACTGAGATCCTTTAATTTAGTCATATTACACTCTCCATCTGCTCTTGGTTGGCTAGCCATCTGCTTTAATTTAGCCAGACCCTTGTCCTAGTTTGCTTAAAGTTAGCCATCTTGGTTAGGCCTTGGCACACTCACAATTATAGGGCCGGCTACCGATCTCGGCAAATAAATATCCCGGTCTTCCCCCTCCTCCCTCTCCTCGCCTGGCAGGAATATTAAGATGGTAAGGATTTTAAAGTTACCGTCTTGCTAGAATAACCAGGACCAAGGGTAATCGGGTCAAAAAAAAGATCGTAATAAATAAACAGTTACCGTCTTGATATAATGGCCAGAGCCAAGGCTTAAAGGGCTAAAAAGCAAAGATGGTAACAAAATAAAAGTTACCATCTGGCTAGGATCGCCAATCCAAATCCCTAGGATCAAGTCCAATTTATCCGTATACTGTTACTAGCGATTTTTCTTAAATGGATTATAGTCACCATCTTTATGGAAAGGCCTTTTCCTACCAAAAACAGCACTCCGGTCAATATGAGCAAAAGTTTTTTCCGAATATGGATGAAAGCCACTGTGCCCCGTACAAACATATAGGAGCTTACGGCCATCCAAATATTCTTTCAGTTTTTGTAAAGATTTTTTATTTTGTCTTGGATCCTGGGTAAAAAAATCAAAAAAGGCATAGCCTCCGTTTTCATTGATTGCCAGACAGTCGCCTGAAACAAGAATCTTATCATCGACAATATAAACTGTATGACCGACTGTATGCCCGGGGACAGGTAGGGCCTCCACCTTTATTCCGTCAACTTCAAAGGTCGTATTTCCTTTAATCGCTTCCCAATCCTCTTCAATTCGGACACAGTTGTAAAAAATTGCTTTTCTACGAACCTGCCTCGTCATATATTTATTCTCGTCTTCACCCATATAAATCTTGGCATTAGGAAAAATATTTTTACCAGTCTTATCAACACCACCTGCATGGTCCGTATCTAGGTGGGTTAAAAATAAATGTTTAATGGCGTTCGGATTTATATTTATCTTTTTAAATTCAACATCTATATTTTTGTAATTGATGTGTCCGCTATCAAAGGCGATACTTTTTCCATTCTTACTATAAAACCATAAGTTGACATCATACTCTCTGATGCAGCTGATTTCCTCGGTTAGAACGCCCGTTTTCTCGGGTTTACAATAGTATTTACCACGCATGGTAAGCGGTTTAATTTTGTCATCGAAAAAATATAAAAGTTTCATCACAGAATCCTACCCCAGGGTCTCCATTTTTTGTCCCTTCATTGCAACCCTGATCTTTTATTTAAAGTCATTTTTTGTCGTGCATCTATCAGTCCCTAAACGCTATGTTAGTTTCGGCTAACCACCTGCTTTATAACACTCATTTTTTCCAAAGTCAATAACATTTTAAGAGCCAGACCCAGTTCCGCACGCTCCCTCTATTTTTGCCCCTTTATGGTATTCCATTCCTCTCTTGTTCCGTCGAAAACCTTTTGGCCGTTTGCTAGTTCGATAATGCGGTCTGCTTCCATTATGGTGGAGAGCCTGTGGGCAACGCTAATAAAGGTTCTTCCCTTTTTCACTTGTTTTAGAGCCTGATGGAATTTTTGTTCATTTTCCGCATCCAGGTTTGAAACAGCCTCGTCCATGATGAGGATCTGACTATTTTTGACAAGTGCCCGTGTTATCGCAAGGCGTTGGCGTTCACCGCCTGAAAAAGTTAAGCCGCCTTCACCAATTTGACTGGCATATTGGTTAGGAAGGTCTGCTATAAAGTCTGAGGCCATAGCCAGTTCCGCTGCTTTCTGAACTTCCTTTATATCAGCATCAGCTTTTCCTAAGCGCAGGTTGTCTAGCAAGGATCCTCTAAAGAGAGTGCACTCCTGTGGCACAAAGGCTATCTCTTGGCGGATCTGTTCCGGCTCCATGCTCTTGAGGTTTTTCCCCTTAAAATAAATACCTCCACTATCTACATCATAAAAACGTAGGAGTAGCTTGATGAGGGTGCTTTTTCCGGCCCCCGAGGCACCAACAATGGCGACATTTTCACCTTCTCTAATGTCAAAGCTTAGTCCCTTAAGTACAGTTTTGCCCTCCGGATAGGAGAAGAAAACATCCTTGAGGGAAAAAACCGCACGATTCTCAACTTGTGGGAGTTGGGTATCCGTTTTTTGTAGCGGCGAGACCTCCTGTAAAATCCCATAGACTCGGTCTGCAGATGCAGCTACTGAATTTAAGTTTGAAGCCGTGGCCGAAACACTCAGAACCGGTATAAAGATATTGAGCACCATGACGATAAATACAGAAATATAGCCTGGTGACAATCTTCCCGTCAGAAATAAACGGTGAGCCAAGAGGACAAAAGAGAGGGCAAAACCGGAAAGTAAAAGGTTGATGAGCATGCTCTGGACTCCCTGGTAGAGGCCATCTTTCATTTCTAATTTGTTAAGGGCCAGGGTGTCATCCTCAAGCCGCTTAATGTATTTCTTTTCTCGGTTGAAAATCAGGATCTCCTTTAAGCCTTGAATAACATCCAGGGCAAAGGCGTTGTTTTGCCCTCTTTTTCTACGCAGCTCCTTACCCAATCGTCTTTTTCTATCAGGAAAACTATAAGGAACGAGAGCAATAAGGATTGCACATAAAAGGCTAAGACAAGCGTAAGTCAGCGAAAAGCGGGCGAAAAGTGCAAAAAATATTAAAGTGCTGATAAAGGCGATGATGTAGTCACCCATGACATGGGCAAAAAAGCTCTCCAAGGACTCTACATCTTCCATGATAATAGAACTTAGGTTTCCGCTTTGATAATGCAGCATTGTGAGGGGAGTTCCGCGCTCAACAGCATCAAAAACATCCCGTCGCATAGCTTCCAAAATCTTATAGGCTAAAATATGCGTGACCAACATGTGTAAATAAGTAAAGGCCCCTTGCAAAAGGCAGAGAATAAAAAGCTGCGGGAAGTAGCTTAATATTTCTTCTGCCCCTACGCCGGTAAAGGCCTTTCCCACTAAGAAAGCCCCAAAGAGTAGAGTTAAGAGGGCAAAACATTGCTTGGCAACACCACAAAAAATGGTAGTAAAAAAGTTAACTTTAAAACGAAAAGCATAGGCTGAGAGCTTAAAAAGCTTTTGATACTTAGCTTTGAAACTTTCCAAAAAATGCATCTTAGACCTCCTTATTCCCAACTGACTCTAGCTTTTTCTGCATCTTCTTGGGCTGCAAAAAGCCGGCTGTAATAACCATCTGTTTTCATCAAAAGAGAGTGTGTTCCTTGTTCGACAAGTTCGCCCCGGTGGAGGACATAAATCCGATCGGCTTCCAGGATAGTGGAAAGACGGTGGGCTATGGTGATACTTGTCTTATCTTTAAGCTGTTCTCTTAAATTTTCTTGAATTTCTCTTTCGTTCTTCGTATCTACGCTGGAGCTTGCTTCATCAAAAATAATAACCGGTGCATTTTTCAGCAAGGCCCTGGCTATCGCCATGCGCTGACGCTGACCTCCGGAAAAGTTGACTCCTCTTTCTCCTACCATGCTTTCGTAGCCCTGGGGAAGGTCTTTAATAAATTCGTGAATTTGTGCAATCCTGGCCGCCTCTTCAACTTCACGCCTGGTTGCACCAGGAGCCGCTAAAAGTAAATTTTCCATAATTGTTCCGTGGAAGAGGTAGGTTTCCTGAGAAACTACAGAGAAAATTTTGCGGAGCTCGGTCAAGGGAATGTCCTTATATTCAACACCACCTATCCGGATATGCCCTTGATCCGGATCGTAAAAACGGAGCATGAGTCTGGCTATTGTAGTTTTCCCGCTACCGGATTCACCGGCAAAAGCCACTTTTTCCCCTTGCCCAATATGGAGGTTAAGCTTGCCAAATAACTGCGTTCCACTTCCCGGATAGCCAAAGTCAACATCAGAAAAGTCTATATCATACTGCCCCTTGAGCTGACTTTCGACTTTATCAGGCAATAGGACAGTCTTAACACCAGCTTTTTGATCCAGGATATCAAAGAGACCATCGCATGAAGTAATCCCCATAAACCCTTGATGAAAATACTGGCTAAGCTCCTGTTGAGGCCTAAAAAGTTCTGCTACAACAAAGAAAAGTGTTGCCATCTGTCCCAAGCTTATACTCCCCTTAGCAGCCAGGTAGGCTGCAAGGGCCAGGCTAAAATTTTTGCCTATGGCGATACAGAAATCCGCCAAGCCGGTTTCCAGTAAACTGACCTGTAGGCTTTTCATAGTTTTTTCAAAAAGGCTATGCATCTTCTGCTTTAGCTTTCCGCCAACCCTCTCCGAAGCATTAAAGGCCTTTAGGGTCATGATACCCTGGACGGTTTCGACAAATTCTGCACTGAGATCAGAATAAGCTGTCCAATGTTCTTCACTAAAGCTGCTGATCTTATAGAGGAAGATATAGGGCATATAAAGTGCCATTAAGGAGGTCGCTGTCACTAGGCATCCTAAGATAAAATGAACTCTAAAGATATAGACAGATAGGCCAAAAACAACAAGGAGGACGGTAAGAATCTGAGGAATATAAAGGCTCAAATAGCCCTCTAGGTAATCTATCCCCGCCATGGCCGTAGACTGAATCTCGCCACTCCTTTCATCCAGTAAATAGGCTGGACCGAGTTCCATAAGCTTGGCAAAAGTGCGCTTGCGCAAGCGGTTTTTGATCTGACCTATGATCCACTTGCCATAAACATTAATGCCCGTAATTAAAAGTAGACGTAGCAAGATCGTAAAGGCAATCCACAGTACATCCCGGGCCAAATGGTCAATTCCGGCTTTTTGGTAAAGCATCTGGATAACCTGACCAAGTAAGACAGCTTGAAAAATATAGGTCAAGCTGACGCACACAGATAAAAAACTCTTACCTAAAATGAAGGCTTCAACACCATGTATCAAGTCAAAGAGGCGTTTGTGGATCAGCATATTGTAAACTCTCTTTCTAAATAAATGCTTCTAAGATCCCATTTTGCATCAATAGAATCCGGTCACAGAAATACTTTGCCAGAGGGAGGTCGTGGGTAATAAAGAGATAGGTCAATCCCCTTTTTTCCCTCAATTGATCCAACAAGCGGATGATCGAGTCCTGGGTTACTAAGTCTAACATGGACGTTACTTCGTCCAAGATGAGGAATTTAACTTGTGAAAGCAGGGTACGAGCAATGGCAAAACGTTGCAGCTGACCACCGCTAAATTCCTGTGGATAAGAGTCTAAACGCCCAAATAATTTGTCCATTTCCACAACCTTCAACATTTCGTAAATTGCCTCTTCTTGTTCTCCGGGACCGGCATATTCCGGATGTATCAAAAAAACTTCCCTCAGGCTCTGACCTATTGTACGGGCCGGGTCAAAAGAGCTTGTTGCGGATTGACATATCAGTCCCATGGAAGTCCTGTTGGAATTTTTCTTAAGTAGACTATTATTAAAATAGATTTCACCCTGATAAGGCAGGTTTCCTAAAATACAAGAGGCTAAGGTAGACTTACCACAGCCAGATTCGCCCATCAGGCCTAGTATTTCCCCTGGGAAAAGGCTCAGGTTCAAATCTTTGAGTACCTGCTGCCTCCCTCTGCCCATAAAACCAAGGGCATAAGAGCAGTTCAACCCCCTGATCTCGAGGAGCGGAGCTTGCCTTGAATGCTCTTTTTTAGCTCTCTCCTTATCCCGCAAAAGGCTCTTATAGCGAATATCAGAAGCCTTTAGGGCCTGCATATAGGCTGATTTTGGCTGAGCCAAAACCGTCGCGGCCTTACCAAATTCAACCAGCTCTCCGCCTTGGATAACCAGGCAATTATCGGCAACTTTTTCGACCAGCTCCATATCATGGGTAAGCAGCAAAATTGCAACATTTTGCTGCCTAGACAGGAGGCTGATCATCTCGGCTAGGAGACCCTTATTAATATAATCAAGCCCCCTGCTAGGCTCATCAAAAATAACAAGTTCCACCCCATGTCCGAGGGCTAACGAGGTCATAAAGCGCTGAGCCATACCCCCACTCAACTCAAAAGGATACTGCTTAAAAATCCGCTTGTCTTTCAAGCCAAACAAATGTAGACGCTTCGACTGCCTCTCCCGGCCTTTGCCCATGATTAAATTTAATTGGCTTTTGTTTTTAAGGAGCGGATTAAGGGCTGTTTCCGGGTTCTGAAAGGCCATACCCATCTTTTTACCGCGAAGCTTTTGCATCTCTTCTGGATCTAGGTCTAGTAAACTTTGACCGTCCAAGACAATCTTACCCTCAGCCGTGAGCCCCGGTCCCAACATACCCATAATGGCTTTGGCAGTCATTGTCTTCCCGCTGCCCGTCTCACCTGTTATGGCTAAGACCTCAGCCTTATGCAAGGTAAAGGAAATATCCTTGAGAATCTCTTTGGGTTTTTCGGGGTCCTTGACCCTGACACAAAGATTTTCTACAGATAAAAGAAGGGGGCTACAATCTTTTACCCTATCCCGAAGTCCGGAAACTTCCTGAACAAGACTGTTTTTCAGCTTCTGATTACCCATATAAAAGACTCCCCCTCGAATAGTAGGACCGGATAAGTTCGCCTAGGTGGCTAATCCACCAGATGATGAGAAACTGAAAGAGTCCGGGTAAGAGGCAGGTCCAGGGAGCTAGGCCAATCACCTTAAAATTTTCAGCTAAAAGCAAGCCGATTTCAGCCTCTGGAGCCTGGATCCCATAGCCCAAGAAAGAAAAGCCTGAAATTGATAGGATGATATGCCCGAGCATCAGGGGCATGATAGGTAACAAATTCAAGACTGACTCCCGGAGCAAGTGGTAACGGCTAATGTGCCAAAATCCGGCACCCATCACCTTGAGTTGGATAATATAATTCTCCGCCATTAAGCTTTTAACCAAGGCCCGGACAATTTTTGCATTGCTAAAGGTCATGGCCAAAGAGGTTAAAAAAATAAGGACAAGGACCTTTCCTTTACTTATTGATGCTAGGTAGATCGCTAAGATCATAGTGGGAAAGCTAAAAACAAAATTACAGGCATGGTAAAAAATCGTATCAGCTATGCCGCCGATATAAGCAAAAAGTATACCTAAGGGAATGCCTAGACCAAAGGCCAGCAGCCATGAAAAAACAGCAAGCAAAAAGGCATTCATAAATCCTCTGATCGTCCTGAAAAAAACGTCCCTGCCAAAGACATCCGTACCAAAGGGATGTCCCAAGGAAGGTGGCTTAAGCTGATTTTCCGGCGACATGGCATTGGGGTCCAGCCCTATACCATAGGAGATGATAGAAAAAAGAAACAACAAGGCCAAGAGAAGGCCGATGCAACTTTTGATTTTGCTCATGACGCTTCGCTGCGAGAACATATGAGCCTCCTATCTATAAGAGGATATAAAATCTCAGCTAGCAAATTGCATACGCTGACCGAAAGGCAAAACCACAGTGTACAGCCGGCAATTAAAAAATAATCTTTAATACTGACTGCCTTCAAAAAAAGTTGCCCCAGACCCGGAATGGAAAATATTTTTTCAAGGGCCAAACTACCCATAAGCATAAAAGAAAGATCCAAGGCACTTACGGAGATAATAGTCGGAAGAGCGTTGGATAAGGTATGCCTCCACAGAATATCCGGGCCAGATATACCCATGGCCTTGGCACAAGCTATAAATTCTTCTTCATAAATCCGAAGGACCCGGTCCCGTAAAAGAACAGCAAGATTGCCTGAAAAAAGCAGTCCCATAAGGGTTCCTGGTAAAATCAGCGACACTGGCCCACTAAAGTAAAGCACGGGAAGACCGGGGAGAAATTTAGCTGCCAGATAAAGGACAAGCATGGAAATCCAAAACTGAGGGAGCGACAGGGTAACCGTTGCCCAAAAGTGAGTCATCCGATCAATAAATCCACCCGGTTTCATCCCGGACGAAAGGCCCAGAAAAACACCTGAAGCGAGGTAAACCATAAAGGCTATAGCAACCAGCCTAAGGGTATTGTCGGCATGCCGGATGACAACATCAAAAACAGGTTCTGAATACAGGAGACTATCCCCCATATCTCCTTTGAGTAAATTGCTAACCCATTCCTTATAGGCACGGACTATGTCCGTTTGAATGCCTACCCGGTCTGAAAAGTCAGCGATATCTTCGGCAGAAAACCGGTCTCTGCCGGATTTTGTAACCAGGAGATGCTTGGCAGCATCCCCCGGTGCAAAATAGATCATGGTAAAACACAGCAAAGAGATAAGGAATATCATGGGAAATACGCCTATTATCTTGCGAACAATCATTGATATTCTCATTCTTGCTCCTTTCAAATACCGGAATCGTCTTATTCAGCTGGGCGGATAGCAGAAAGGTCAATTTGATAGAAGCTGCCATCAAAAAGGTAGCCATCAAACTTCTTGTTGTGTATCGTAATACGGGTTGTTGCGTAAAGTGGGGCTGCTAGATAATTGTCATACTGAACTTCCCATATCTTCTTAAGGGCAAGCTTAGCTTCATCTTGGTTCTTAGCAGCATAAAATTCATCCGCATAATCCAGCATCTTATCATCGACAAGGCCGCCCATTCCCATCGAGCTATACTCTTTTGTCAATCCCATCGTCGGCAAGGAGTCTGCTACAGGTTCGTACCAGGGCCAACTCATAGTAACATCGTAATCCAGATTTTTTTGTTTTTCAGCTGTTTGGTTGTAGTCCAAAACTTCAAGATTACACTCAAAGCCCATCTTTTCCAGTTCAGACTTAATATATTGGGCAACATCTTTGTACTCGTTCATGTCATTTACGAGTAAATTTAACTTGACCACTTGGCCATCCTTGGTTAGCTTGCCATCGACCAATTCATAGCCACCCTTCTTGAGAAATTCTTCCGCTTTTTCCTTGTCGTAGCCAATGCCCTCTACAAAATGTCCGGGGGCATCCCAATAACCATCTCCTATGTAATGTTCAGCAATTTGAGGAATATCAAAAAGAACATTTTTTACCAGGGGTTCACGGTTGATGCCGTAGCAAATAGCTGCTCGTAAATTTAAGTCCTGAAGGACGCCCTTTTGCCAATTCAGGCCCAGGCAATTAGCACTAGTAAAATGGTCTGCCGGCTCCACAATCATGCTGACGGAGTCATCTTTCTCCAAATCATGTAACATGCTGAAAGAGAAAGCATTATAGCCATCCGTCAATCCGATAACATCAACCTGGTCATTTTTAAGGGACAACATTCTTGCTGCCCCATCCGCTATCGGAACCCACTCTACTTCCTGTATCTGTGGGAGCTTGTCCTTATTCCAATAATCGTCATTTCTCTTTAGCTTACTTGTTTGGTCTACAAGATATTCCTCAAGCACAAAAGGACCTGTTCCGTTAAAGGATTTTATGGAATAGTCTTCGGACATATTATCAATCGGCATCGCAAGTACCGTTGACAGTTCAGCAGGAAAACGCGAGTAGGTCTGTTTAAAAGACACGGTTAAAGTATAGTCATCAACCTGGTCAACTTTATCCAGATAATTGGTGTAGCCGCAGTAATAAAAGGCACCTAGGTTTTCAATATCCCAAGCCACCGTGTCAGCCTTTAACTCTGTACCGTCATGGAAGTGCACACCCTTTGTCAGGCTGAGCTTGTATTCTTTCTGGTCAGCATCTGCCTCCCAAGATACCAGATAAGGAACAGGATTGAGGTCCTTATCAAGACGCGTCAGGGGGTCAAAAACCAAAGTGCTGGCGCTCCCACTGCTCTTGAAATCTGTCATGCCGCCTATGCGTAGCAAAGAACTCTTTCCTTCTTTTTGTGCACAAGCCGTAAATAAAATACTCAAGCACAAAAGAATGCTTAAAAAAATAAATTTTCTTTTCATACGTTTAACTCCATTCAAAATATATTCTTGAATTGTTTTTATTTGCTTTATCACAGCTTTAGTTAGCCTATGCTAACTAAAGGGTTTATAGCACTCTTTTTTCTCAAAGTCAATGACAGTTTAAGAGCCAGCGGGTCAATTTATGGTGGGTTCAGATTTAATCCTTGGCAGAAAAGTTAAGATGGTAGAGATGTGAAAGTTACCGTCTTACTAAAACAGCCAAGACCAACTCCCCCTGAGACCTATACCTGTTTTGTCATTAGTCGCCATGATGGTATAATACTTTAATTATTATTCACGAAGAGGTAAGGAAAGTAAGATGGAAAAGAAAAGCGGATTTACAGGCCAATTGGGATTTATTTTTGCCGCAGCCGGCAGTGCTATCGGAGTCGGTAACCTCTGGCGCTTTCCCTACTTAGCAGCTAAAGATGGTGGCGGGGTCTTTCTCATCATCTACCTCTTCCTAATTTTCACCGTAGGTTCTGTCCTCTTAACCACCGACCTGGCCATAGGACGTCGCACCGGTAAAAGTGCTATTTACGCTTACGAAAGCATGCACTCAAAGTGGAAGTTCCTTGGTATCATAACCTTTCTGGTCCCTATCTTAATCATGACCTACTATGCGGTTATCGGTGGCTGGATTTTAAAATATATCTCTTTATTTTTACAAGGTAATTTGAACTTAGCCGCCCAAGATGACTGTTTTTCAAGTTTTATCTCTTCACCACACTCAGTATGGTTCAGCCTGATTTTCATGGCCACCACCTCTTTAATTGTCTTTGGGGGCGTTGAAAAAGGTATTGAGCGTGTTTCCAAATTTATTATGCCCGTCCTCTTAGTCATGGTTGTCGGTATTGCCTGCTATTCTTTAACCCTCAAGTCGACTAGTCCGGATGGAAGTTTACGTACAGGGCTCCACGGTTTAATCTTTTACCTAAAACCCGATTGGTCCGGAATGACCCTCTCAAGATTTCTACAAATCACCCTAGATGCCATGAGCCAACTCTTCTTCTCCCTCAGCGTATCTATGGGCATTATGATCACTTACGGGTCTTACGTAAAAAAGGATGTCGATTTAGGCAAATCCGTATCAGTCATCGAACTCATGGATACGGGTGTCGCCATGCTGGCCGGTATGATGATCGTACCTGCCATCTATGTTTTCTTAGGAGAAGAAGGGATGTCTGCAGGACCGGGACTTATGTTTATCTCCTTGCCCAAGGTCTTTTCCCAGATGGGATCAGGCGGCAGAATCATCGGCTTGGTCTTTTTTATCTTAGCAGCTTTCGCCGCCCTAACCTCCTGTATCTCCGTCCTAGAATCCATCGTAGCTAATTGTATCGAAATTCTCCGGACCAGCAGGAAAAAAACCACCCTGGTTTTATCCGCCATCTACTTAGCAGCGACAGCCATCATCGCCCTAGGTTACAGTAAACTTTATGTTGAAATCTCTCTCCCCAACGGCAGTACAGGCCAGCTATTGGATATCATGGACTATATAAGCAACAGCTTCATGATGCCCCTAATTGCCTGCTTATCTTCGATTTTTATCGGCTGGGTCATTAAACCCCAGTGGATCATTGATGAGATGGAGAGAGGCGGTAAAAAATTCAGCCGCAAAAAACTTTATGCCGTCATGGTCAAATATTTTCTCCCCATCATCATGTTTATCCTCTTCCTGCAATCGACCGGACTTTTAAGCCTGTTAAAGTTATAATTGAGTGGTTTTTGAGTAATGTAGTGCCTTTAGGCAGGGCTAGTAGTCCTGCCTAAAGGCTAATCAAAATCCTCTTTTCTCATAAATCACCTTTGAACAAAAGTAGGAAATCCCATTCACCAAGATGGCAGCCGCAGCCAAGGCAAGGGCAAGGTAGCGACTATCAAGGTTAAAACCTGCCTGGAGTTTAGCCACAAGCCACTCCTTATTAGAGGCTATGCTGGAGAAAAAGGCAAAGGTGACAAAATAGAGTCCGACGAAGATGAGCCGGGCTTTAGCTTCACCAAAACGATACATCAAGGGCAACTGGACAGCTGAGATAAAACTGGTCATGAGGAAGGTTCCGGGAACGATCAAAAACCAGTCTAAGGCCAAGGGATTGTCCTGAGTCAGCCAGGGCATAACTAAGGACAAGATGACAGCTAAGGTCGACATAAACCAAACGACCACATAGCGGCTCAAAACAATCGTTGATCTTTTAACAGGAGACGGCACGAGATAGTGGTCAAGTCGGTCTTGATTATCGGCACCAAAGAGCATACCCAGGATAATAACCGGTAGCAGGATAAAAAAGAGAGGTAAAAGATAAACCTGACCTTCCTTATAAAAATAAAAAGCGATAACAGCTAGAATTACCAGCATCAAAAGCAAGGCCTTCTTTAAGGCTACAAAATCTTTATAGAGCAAGGCTTTCATTTTTGTCCTCCTTAATGGTGAAAACCATAATATCTTCAATACTGGCCTTATCCAGTTTGAGATCTGCCGGTACAAGGTTGCGCTTAACCAGGGCTTCTATACCAAAACGGTGCTTGCGGAAACCAACTACAGCCTCGGGATCAAGGGCTTGCAACTGGTCTTCCGTGAGAGAAACAATCCCATATTCTTCAGCCAGGCTGTCCTTGTTCTCCATAAAGAGCAGTTGGCCCTTGTGGATAAAGGCAATGTAGTCAGCAATTTTTTCTAAATCCGATAGAATGTGAGACGAGATAAAGACCGTATGGTTTTCATCTTGGAGATAGTCCAACAAAATGTCTAGAACATCGTCTCTAATGACAGGGTCTAGCCCACTTGTAGCCTCATCTAAGAGCAAAAGCTTTGCCCCATGAGAGAGGGCAACCGCCAGGCCGAGCTGCATCTTCATCCCCCTTGACAGATCCTTGACCCGTCTTTTTTCAGAAAGATTAAAGGATTTGATGAGCCTTTGAAAAGTCCTATCCTGCCAGGCTTGGCCATAGAGTAAGCTATGGAAACGCTGCACATTCGCTACCGTCATCGCCCCGGGTAAAAACAGGTCATCAAAGACATAAGCAATGTCCTTCTTTTGGTCTACTGTCACCTTCTCAAGTGGTTTGCCCAAGATATTGATTTGGCCGCTATCGGCCTCCATCAAGCCCAGTAAGAGCTTAATAGTCGTACTCTTACCTGCTCCATTTTCTCCGATATAGCCGACAACACAACCGGTCGGGACAGAAAAAGTGAGTGGCCCCAGGTGGAAGTCGCCCAGCTTTTTCGTAACCCCCTTTAATTCGATCGCCTTAGTCATGATCCTCCTCC
>CAMYEY010000005.1 GCA_947254895.1 uncultured Clostridia bacterium | reverse complement strand
CCTCGCCTACCTGCTTTTTGTAGATGGCCTTGAAATCTTGGACAATCTTATCCAAGTCATCAGCTGTTAACTCAGTATCCAGCTCATAGCCCTTGGCCTCTTTAGCAGCATCAAAAACCTCGTCAAAGAGGCTCTTGTCAATTTCCATAACAACTTCGCCAAACATCATGATAAAGCGACGATAACTATCTAAGGCAAAACGGCGGTTACCTCTGGCTTTGGCTAAGCCATCAACCACCACATCGTTAAGCCCAAGGTTGAGGATGGTGTCCATCATACCAGGCATGGAGGCCCGAGCACCTGACCGCACAGATACTAAAAGGGTATTGTCCGGGTCACCAAATTTTTTACCACTCTTAGCTTCAAGCTTGGCCATAACATCTTTAATTTCCTGGGCAATCTCCGGGGCAATTGTTTTACCATCTTCATAGTAACGGGTACAAGCCTCAGTTGAAACTGTGAAACCGCTAGGTACCGGCAGACCTAGGTGAGTCATCTCAGCCAGGTTCGCCCCCTTGCCTCCCAAGAGTTCACGCATGCCTGCGTTACCCTCATCAAACATATAAACGTATTTTTGCATCTGTTAGTCCTCCACTTTCCTGTTTTTATGTCAACAAAAAACCATACTCACCCTAGGGTGAGTACGGATTGATGGGCTTTAAACCAAGCTTGATATTGAGAAATATTTTTATTGTTTTTTCTTACCATATTTCGATCAGCTAAAGTCCTATTTTCTGTTGTCTTTCACTTGAGAATCTTAAAAAAAGATTAGCATTGAAAGGCTTACAAGTCAAACTTTCCTGAAAAATAAGCCGGTAATTCAGCTATCGGTAACCTCACCTGCTCCATTGAGTCCCGTTCACGGACTGTCACCTTTTGATCCTCGATAGATTCGAAGTCAAAAGTAACACAATAAGGGGTTCCAATTTCATCATGACGACGGTAGCGCTTACCAATCGACTGGCGGTCATCAAACTCACAGGCGAAATGCTTACACAGGTTGAGGTAAACCTTTTCCGCTTCCTCTGAAAGTTTTGCAGACAGGGGTAGAACAGCGACCTTAACCGGAGCAATTCGAGGATGTAGACGCAAGACAGTCCGACTGCTTCCATCCGGTAATTCCTCTTCATCGTAAGCATTGCAGAGGGCCACCAAGAACATACGGTCTGCACCTAGTGACGGTTCAATGACATAGGGGATAAATTCTTCATTGGTATGGGGATCCCTGTAATAGAGATTCTTTTTGCTAAACTCGATATGTTGTTTGAGGTCGTAATCGGTCCGGTCAGCAATCCCCCAGAGTTCGCCCCAGCCAAAGGGGAAACGGAATTCAAAGTCGGTCGTCGCTACAGAGTAAAATGACAGTTCTTCAGGACTATGGTCGCGCAGGCGGAGGTCTTCATCCTTGATTCCGAGGCTCAAGAGCCAGTCATGGCAGAACTTACGCCAGTAGGCAAACCACTCTAGGTCGGTACCCGGCTTGCAGAAAAACTCCAGCTCCATCTGTTCAAATTCACGTGTCCTGAAAACAAAGTTACCCGGTGTAATTTCGTTGCGGAAAGACTTACCTACTTGGCAAATGCCAAAGGGTAATTGACGACGAGAGGACCGCTGGACATTTTTGAAGTTGACAAAAATCCCTTGGGCTGTTTCGGGTCGGAGGTACAGTTCGGACTTACTATCCTCAGTAACTCCCTGGAAAGTTTTAAACATCAGATTAAATTGGCGTACATCCGTAAAATCCTTTTTCCCACACTTGGGACAGGCTATATTCTCTTCCTTGATGTACTGACTCAGTTGGTCACTTGACCAACCCTCTACCGACAATTCAATATCATGTGCTTTGTTATAATCTTCAATCAGATTATCCGCACGATAACGAGACCGGCATTCCTTACAGTCGATCATAGGGTCAGAGAAACTACCCACATGTCCCGAAGCCTCCCAGGTCCTGGGATTCATCAAGATAGCTGCGTCAACACCGACGTTCAAGGGGTTTTCGGTAACAAATTTTTGCCACCAATATTGCTTAAGATTATTTTTAAGCTCTACACCATAGGGACCGTAATCCCAGGTGTTGGCTAGTCCACCATAAATATCCGATCCCGGATAAACAAAACCACGATTAAAGGCCAGATTGACGATGGTCTCCATGGATTTATCTTCTGCTCTCATAGTCTCCTACTTTCTCTTAACTTGTAAGCTAAACTTTTAGCCTGACTTAACCCCTTTTTCTTAGGAACACGTTGAACCCCAAACTCCGGTTCTTTCCCGGTAAGGATCTCACTCGACTGAGTCGTCAGCAGCTGTATCCAGGTCATTTATTTGATCGTGGACAGAGTTGAGAAGCTGCTCAGCCATGAGTTTTTGCAATCTTTCAGCTTCACTCGGCTGGCTACCTGCACCGGCTGCATAGGCTTCCGCCTCTTCTTCCTGATAACGGTTTTCGCCTCTGCTCTCACGTTGCTTAGCTTCTGCCTCAAGCTGTCTGGTTAAGCGTTCGGCTTCAACTTCCGGCCGCAAGGGAACCACAACTTCAAACTTACCTTGCAAGGCTTTAACCTGGTCTGCATTGATCTCTTCTGCAGCTACTGAAACAACATTTTCCGTATCGGTTTCCACCATGGGTTGTGCCCCATAGACGAGCTGCCTAGCTCTTTTAGCTGTCAGCATAGATAGGACATAACGGTTCTCCGTCTTAGGTAATAATTCTTCTATAGTAGGTTTTGTCAACATTATCTTAATCCCTCTCTTATTTTTCCAGTTCGGACAAAATTTTATCGATAGTCTTGCGTTGCCGATTATAACGACTTTTTTCAGCCAAAACGATAGCCTCTAAAGCATCGACCGTGCTCTCTATTTTATCATTAATTAGTGCATATTCAAATTTATGAATATGGAGCATTTCAACCTCTGCTTGGCGGAGACGAGCTTCTATAGCTGACGGCGACTCTGTTTGTCTTTTAACCAAACGATTTTTGAGTTCATCTAGGCTGGGTGGCAACAAGAAAACCATCACTGTCTCCGGTAAAAGTTTTTTTATCTGGACACTGCCGGCTAGGGTAATATCAAGGACAACATCTTGGCCTTCATTAAGGAATTGCCGGATCGGTCCGACCGGTGTCCCATAGTACTCATTGTTGTAAATATCGTATTCGAGAATCTCCTTTTCCTCGATCAAACTCTCGAACTTGGCCTTATCACAAAAGTAATAGTGTTCGCCATCTTTTTCCAAGCCTCGTGGCTTGCGGGTCGTCATCGATATGGATAGGCGAAATTCAGGATGCCTTTCCAAAAGTGCCTGAATAACAGTCCCCTTGCCAACGCCGGATGGCCCGGAAACACAAAGTACAATTCCTTCAGAGAGCATATCCATCACAAGGCCGCCTCTATCACTTGGTTTAATTGATCAACAGACCGTGATGACAAGATCAGGTGATCACTGTCCATAATCAAAACAGCCTGGGTCTTTTTCCCATAAGTTGTATCGATTAGGATGCCCCGGTCTCTAGCTTCTTGAATCATCCTGCGAATCGGAGCAGAATCCGCTGCAACAACCGCTATCAGGCGTTGTAGAGAAATCACGCTGGAATCACCGACCCTGACGAATATAGATTTATCCATTTTCTCCTCCCCTTGCTACAAAAGCTCATCAAGGATAGCAAAAAAATTCTTCCGTCTCAAATTTTCGCGTTTATTCTATATTTTGTACCTGTTCTCGCAGCTTTTCAATATCCGTCTTAAGCCCCACAACTAATTGGGTAATGGCTAAAAAATTAGCTTTGGATGCTATCGTATTGGCTTCCCTCAACATTTCCTGAACAATGAAATCAAGGTTTTTTCCAATAGAAGTATTTTGGTCAAGGACATGGTCAAACTGATCCAAGTGGCTTTTAAGTCTTGTGATCTCTTCTGTAATATCAGCCCGGTCAGCAAAAATCGCCAGTTCAGCTGCCTGCCTTTGGCCATCGTAATATTCCGTCAGGTCTTCATCTAATAATTGGCCTAGTCGCTCAAGCAGTTTACCTTTTTGGTAATCCGGTACCTTCTTGGCCAAAGAGGCTATTCGGTCAACTTGCTCAACCATTCCGATCAGGCGGTCTTTAAGGTCTTTGCTTAAATTTTTCCCCTCCAAGTCCCGAGCCCTGTTAAATTCAGCCAAAGCCAACTCCAGACCTTTCCCTATGACCTGTAGATAACGATCTTGGTCTATATCCTCAGCTTCTTGGCTGATGACTTCTTTATTTCTGACGAGAAGGTCGGCCTTGGACTCCAGCTTTTCTCCTGTCAGTTCCTCAATCTCCTGATAAAGTCTAAGGTAGACCTGTGCCTTATTGCGGTCTAGTTTGAGAACCGGCTCAGCTGCCAGGTCATCAAGGCTAACAGCTAGCTCTATATAACCCCTAGAAATCTCTTTTTCCAGCATTTTCCGGAGGGGAATTTCTAAAAAATTAAGATTTGGCGCCAGGCGTATCCTGATATCGCGGTTACGGTTGTTAACCGACCGGATCTCCAGGCTAACATTAAGTTCGCACTCTGTCAGAGTCGCCTTGCCAAATCCTGTCATGCTTCTTGCCATCTCTTTTTCCTCGTCTTTCTTATCTTTTCAAGCTTATCTTTTAAGGCTAAATATGTTCATCTCTTAGGTAATCGTCAACCCTTAAAGGTTTGAAGTCAATCTGGTCACAAGCTGATAGGTACAATTGAACCCCGTCAACAGCCTTTCCCCAGAGGTGGTAAGGGCTAGGCTTATGATGAATGTGGCCAAAGAGGCAAAGTTCTGCCCCAGAGTCCCTCATCAGGCGGGTAAAATCCGAACTGTGTAAATGCTGGTTAACTGGTGGATAGTGGGTTATCACTATCAATCGGTCTCCATCTCGTCTCAGCTTCTCAGCCTCCCTGAGAGAGATTTGTAAGCGGTTAAGCTCCCGATCCAGGATCTTTTGGTCCTCGGCTTTCCATTTAGGATCACTCGGGAAAATCCACCCTCTGGTCCCGGCCAGCAAGAGGCCTCCTAAGTCTTTATCTTCAATCCTAAAGGCATTGTTTTGCAGAAAATCAACCGACTTGATTCCCATTTCTGCCAGTTGTCGATAATTTTTTTGCATGGTGGCCCACCAATAATCATGGTTTCCCCTGAGTAAGTACTTATGGCCCGGCAGCTGATCTATAAAAAGCAGGTCTTTTTTTGCCTCTTGGAAATTGATGGCCCAGGAAATATCACCCGGAACTAAAAGAACATCATCCTCTCCCATAACCGCCTGCAAGTTAGCAGCAATCTTTTTATCGTGGTCAACCCAGTGGGGACCGAACTTATGCATTGGCTTATCCACCTGATTGCTGAGGTGAAAATCAGCTATACAATAAACTGACATCAAGACTCCCTCCTAAGTCTCTGTTTCCTGTACTTGTCTCCCCTTATTTGCTGCCTCACCAGAGTGGCCACCTGTCACTTCTTTGGGCCGAAAATGAGTATAAACAGCTTGGGCAACCTCTTCCGGTAAACCGGGGACTTGGCGAAGCTCCTCCAAGCTGGCTTCCTCAACCCCCTTAACCGTCTTAAATTGCTTAAGAAGGAGGCGACGCCGGCTAGGGCCAACCCCTGCTATTTCCTCTAGACTATAACGAACCGTCCGCTTAAAGCCAGCTTTTTTTTGTAGCCTGCCGGCAAAATAATGGGCTTCATTTTGGATAGCTGTCATGAGTCGGAGGAGGCCCAAGCGTTCGCTTCTTTGGTCGGCTGACTCTTGGTCATCCTCTCGGTCTTTTTTCAACTCAATGAAGCTACCATCTGATAAGACCAGTCCATGTGTCCTATGACGTCTATCTTTGACAATACCAGCCAAGGGTATATCCAGACCAAACGATTCAAGTATAGGCTGAATCGTTCTGACGTGACCCAGGCCTCCGTCTAGCAAAATGAGGTCCGGCCGGCTGCCAAACTTGCTATCCTCAAGCCTGCCGAGACGGCGACTAATCACCTCAGCCATAGACCGATAATCGTCAATGCCCTCAAAACTCTTTATATGGAAGTGCCTATAGGCTGACCTCAAAGGTTTTCCCTCTGTAAAAACCACCATGGCCCCAGTACGGTCAGAAGAAGCAAGATTAGCCATATCATAGGCTTCAATCCGCCTCGGCGGCTCTTCCAAATGAAAAATATCGGCAAGCTTCATTAAGGTGTGGGACAAGCCCGTCGCCGAACCTCCGATGAGAGTATGGCGGCTAAGATTTTGCTTGGCATTTTTTTGAGCCATAGCTAAAATCTGCTTTTTTTCACCCCTTTGAGGCCACCTCAGTTCAACCTTATGGCCTGCCAACTGACTGAGATAGTCAGCTATGAGGTCTGCTTCCGCTAGGCTTTCAGGCAAGAGAATCAAGGCCGGTATATAAGATGAGGCCGCATAGTGCTGTTTAAGGAAACTGGATAAGAGGTCTGCGGCAGTCTGGTCCTGCATGAAACTGGAAACAGAGCCGATCATCCTCCCATTTCGAATCTCCAACTTTTGTACACAGACCTCGCTGGCATTTCTATCCAAACCAAGAGCATCTATGTTCTCCGGGTTTTTAGTGACGATAATTTGATTTTCGGTCAACCCCAGCAGGTCCTGGTAGCGGTCCCGCCACATGGCAGCCTCTTCAAAATCCAGCCTTTCAGCAGCCCGGTCCATGGCATCCTTTATTTTGGCTAAAAGATCGTCATACTGGCCGTCAAGGAAATGACAAATTTCCTCTATGCTTTCAAGGTAATCTGCACGTGAGATGTCACTTTTGCAAGGACCTATGCAACGACCAATATAGTATTTAAGGCAAGGTCTCGCCTTGTCAATATCCCTGGGCAGAACCCTGGTGCAGGTCATGACCGGAAAAATCCTATAAATCGCCCTGAGGGCTCTTTGGAGGTCACCGGCCAGGTAAGGGCCATAATATCTGGCTCCTTGGTCACGATCTGGCCCCACCCTATAAGCTTTAAGCACCCTTGGATATGGCTCATTAAGGGTTACCCTGATATAGGGGTATTCCTTGTCGTCTCGCAAAAGAGTATTGTACTTTGGCCGATATTGCTTGATTAAGTTATTTTCCAGGATTAGGGCTTCCAGCTCATTTTTACACAGGACATAAGAAAAATCAGCAATATGAGAAATCATAGCCTTAATCTTAGGCTCAAGGCCGGGACCGGGGCTAAAGTAATTTCTTAGGCGATTGGGCAAATTAATCGCTTTGCCCACATAAATAACAGAACCGGATGCATCTTTCATAAGATATACACCAGGTTCTTGTGGAATTAATTCGAGTCTAGCATCAAAAGAACGCCGACCGGTAGACATTTTGTTAATATTTTCTCAGAAGCTCAGAGACTTAGGCCGGATTTTGTAAAAAATCTGCAATCGCCTCAACAGCCTCATCGGCATCCGGACCATCTGCCAAGATTTCTATAGCTGAACCATCCTCAATACCTAAGGACATCATACCGAGAAGGCTTTTTGCATTAGCCTTGCGACCATCTTTTACAATATGAATCATCGATGAAAAAGCAGATGCCTTTTGAATCAGCATAGCGATCGACTTCATCTCCACACCTTCTGTCCAATCAATCTGTACAGACTTATTTGCCATTTTCCCTCCAATTATCTAGCTTAAGTTATCAAACTATTTCCGATAGTTATCTAATGCAATAAGTAGTCCTAGATAACTTGTTGACAGTATAAAGTCAATAATCAAAGCTTGTCAATCTCAAGGAAACTGCTTGTGTACTTGCCAAAGTCTTAAGCCTGAGAGATCAAGACTTTCTGTCAATGTGCCGTTCAGCTAAGCTTTACCAGCCACTTTATGCATCCTCTCGGCCTGAGAAAGGGCACAGTATTCGGCTTGGGCAGGGTCTTTATAGGCAGACCCCAGCAAACAAGGGTCTGCTAAGAGCACTTTGCGGGCTAAGTATGCCAGTGCTGCTGCAGATAAGAAGTTCGCCGGGTCACCCTCCTCTACTTTTTGCAAGTGTTTAAAACCGGCTCCCTCCAGCAACTCTTTGGCAATCGGGGCTCCATCTCCCAAGAGAATGATTTTCTCCTCTTGATAGCCCTTGTCGACCAGGCTTTCAACCAGCTCCCGGTCTATAAATTGTCGGTCTTCCAAGAGCCTCAGCCCATTTCTAAAAAGGCCAGCAAAGAGCCGACCACCCCGGGCATCAAAAGCCGGTAAAACAAGGCTATCAACCTGCAAATAATTAGCTGCAAGGGTCTCAAGTGAAGAGACCGCTATGACCGGAATGTTAAGGCTAAATGCCAGGCTATTAGCTGTAGCAATACCGATCCGGATACCGGTAAAAGAGCCGGGACCCCTAGTGACGGCCAAGGCATCCAGGTCCTCCAACTTGGTATTTGTTTCTGCCAGGCTGGACTCAATAGCCGGTAACAATTTACTAGAATGTTGGAGGCCCGTATTAAGAGTTTTTAAGGTAACCAGCCGGTCTCCCCTTAGGATTGCCAGGGAGAGACTTTTTCCCGTCGTATCGAAAGCTAGGATACTTTCGGCCCCTCTTATCAGTTTTTGGACCTTATCTGTTACTTGTGTTTTTTCTCTATTTATCTTAGTCATTTTTTGAAGATCTTTCTCTTTAATGATCTTAATCTAAATTCAGTGCCAACCTTATTCGCAGAACAATTTATACTCTGCATAACCCTGACTATCCATTTCCTCATAAGGGATAAAACGCAGGGCCGCACCATTTATGCAATAACGGAGACCACCTTTGTCCCTAGGCCCGTCTGTAAAGACATGACCTAAATGGGAGTCGGATTTATTTGTTTTAACCTCTGTCCGAACCATACCAAAGCTGTCATCCTCCAGCTCTTTTAGTTTTTCTGTGGTGATGGGCTTGGTAAAGCTAGGCCAACCACAGCCACTGTTAAACTTATCACGGGAAGAAAACAAGGGTTCACCGGTAATCTTATCAACATAGATCCCCTTACGATTCTCATCATTAAGCGGGCTAGATCCCGGTCTTTCTGTTCCGGCCTGTCGCATAACCTTGTAAGCTTCGCTATCTAGGATTTCTTTAATCTCTTCTTCCCCCGGCACAGCATATTTTTCTGAAAATAAGGGCTCCTGAGCTTTGGCCAAATTGATATGGCAGTAGCCGCCCGGATTCTTTTTGAGATAGTCCTGATGATAGTCCTCTGCCCTAATAAAGTTTTGGAGCTTATCCACCTCAACAGCCACTTGTCCATAAATCTCTTCTTCATAAGCTATAACCTTGTGGATAATTTGAGAATCCTTGTCATCCGTATAATAGATACCGGTCCGATATTGACGACCCACGTCGTTTCCTTGCCGGTTTATCGAAGTCGGGTCAATGACTTTAAAATAACGTAAGAGAATTTCTGCCAGAGAAATACGGGAAATATCATAGGTGATCTTAACCGTCTCGGCATGGTCTGTCACCGCAACTTGTGTGTAGTCTGTCTTATCTGTCTTACCATTGGCATAACCGACTTCTGTCTCAAGGATGCCGGGAATTTTTTGGAAATAGCCTTCAAGTCCCCAAAAGCAGCCACCGGCTAAATAAATAATTTTCTTATTTTGTTCTATCACTAAATCGTCCTCAACTCTCTCAACATTTTCTGTTTCTACTAGACTATTGTGAGTCTCCTGCCCCTTGTCTAAGCTGCAAGCTGCCGTAGATAGTAGAATGATGAGCAGCACTAAGAATATTCTTGACTGCTTCAGAATATTTTTACAAATCTCGACCAGCAGCAAAATTAATTACCTTCATCGACCGTCAAACCCTTAGCTTTAAACAGATTATCTCGCAAATACCAAGAGAACAAATCTTTATCTTTGAGACCATCCCAATCCATCAACGATTGTCCATCATAAATCTCATCAGGTAAGATAAGCGAACCATCCTTTAGACTGATAGCCGGGCTAAATTCTAGCTTATCCCCCCTATATTGGATGGTGATTTTGGCATTTGGGGCAATTTCGCTCTCATTTTGGCAAATTAAAGTCGGCCCAGTCACCGCAAAGTTGTCCAGGTGATAATTTTCAACAGGGATTAGGGTTCCCGAATCAGATATTTTTAATTCTTGGAGGGAAATACTGGCGTTTTTCATTTTGGGAACTAGGAGGTAGATTTCCTGACCAGCTAGCCCAGAACTAAAATCAATTGTATCGTCTTGGACCACTAAGAGCATTTTGGGGTCTTGGTAGTCCAAATAGGCGGCCTGCCAGGGAAATAATTTTGCCAAAGCATCTTCAATAGTACCAGCATCATATCCGTTCCCTAAGTAGACTATAATACCCTTGATCTTAGGATCATCAGGATCAAGGCCCAGTGCCTTAGCCATCCGGATGTATTGGGCAGAGTATTCTTGTCCAAGATTTTCGCTAGCCTTAAAGAGAGGCAGGCTATTAGTCTGTGTCCCCGATCCTGCCATAGTGAACTGCAGGTAGATAAAGCGGGCCTGGCCACTTTCATCGACATAGGCCACATGGTTATCAGCCTTATAATTATCCCAGAGGTCTTGCAGGGTGAGGCCAGCTAAGTATCCCATATTGCCTAAATAATCTACATCGTTAGGAAAATAACGGCTAGCTTGGTCCATAGCATCATAGTCAGCGACAATGGCGTTTTCCATACAGCTTAAGATATCCTCTTGGTCAAGGCCAAAGTAGGATAAGAGTTCAGCATCACTGAGGGCATTCCCATCCGGCAAGGAAAAATTAAAAACCTGGTGGTAGGCATTAGGGCTGGGGTTAGTGCCCATGGAGGTTAGGTGGACGCTTAAAAAATCTTGATTTTGATAGACGGAAAAATCTGCACTGATACCGATCAGATCTCCGTCATAGTCTGGGTTTTTATATTTTTGAAAATCGAGGTAACTTTCTTTTAGGTTGGATACCACAGCATCTATAGCGGCATTGGCTTCCTTAGCATATTCAGAATCAAATAAAAATTTGGGTACATGGACACCACCAACCATTTTCTCCCCAGCAGCCTGGTCTTCATTAGCCATAAAGTCATTCCAGACTTTTCGATCTACAACATAATCTGACCTGGAGGAGCCGGGGGTCGCCCCTTGGACAAGGGACTGGTTTAACTCTTCTGGAGATAGACGGTAGCCAAGACCTTTGTTGTTTGCCGTCATAGACTTAGACTCACCGGCCTGGCCTTGCTGTTTTCCTTGAGTCTGCCCGCTATCTCTTTTTTCTGTTCCCTGGCTGCTAAGGCCAGTCACCTGAGCATCTTTCTTCTTTTCATTTCCCTTACTTGCACCACATGCAACTAAGTTGACCAGAAAGGTCAAGATTAAAAGACCGGTCAACATTATTTTGCTTTTAGACATACCCTCATCTCCTCTCTAATTTATGTGTAAACTATACTACTCTAGCTTTACTACTCTATCTAGCTTCTATAATTGAATATCTGCCTAGGCTCCTACCGCCCATTCCTGCAAGCGATCAAAGTCAAATTCCGGGGAGGGAACTTGCAAGGTAAAAATTCTCCTATCTAGGGAGTCTCCATCCAAAGCAATATTCAGCCAAATGGTTCGGTCCGGCAGGACATCTTTAATCCGATCCGCCCATTCGATAACACAAACACCTCCAGCATCAAAATACTCCATAAACCCGGCATCGTACCATTCAAAGATATTATTGAGCCGATAGGCGTCAAAATGATAGAGTCCGATATTTCTAAGACTATCCTGATGTTCAAAGAGCAAGGTAAAAGTCGGGCTGGAAACGGCTGTTTGAATGCCTAATCCCCTGGCAATCCCGTGAACCAGGCTCGTCTTTCCAGCACCCAGGCCACCCTGTAGGGCCAGAATATCTCCCGGACCCAAAAGCTCACCGAGTCGCTCGCCAAAAGCGTAGGTGTCTTCAACTGAATCTGTCAAATATTTTTTTACGGGCATATCCTTATCCTTACCAGCCACATGCTAGGCCTGATACTTATTATAATAACAAACTATAAGAATATGGTCATTTTTCCAATAATTTTTCCACAAAAAAAGACCGGAAAAAATATTTTCCGGTCTTGTAACTTTGCAAAAAACAAAGGATTAACGTTTGGAGAACTGTGAAGCCTTACGAGCCTTTTTGAGACCGTATTTCTTACGCTCTTTAACACGTGAATCTCTGGTCAGGAAACCGCTCTTCTTGAGGACTGCCTTATTGGCATCAGCATCAGCCTCGACTAAGGCCCTTGCAATACCGTGCCTTACCGCACCGGCTTGACCGGAAATTCCGCCGCCCTGGACGTTGACAAAAATGTCATATTTACCTGCAGAGTTGCTGGCATTGAGGGGCTGCATCACGATGTAACGAAGGCTAGCCAGGTCAAAGTAATCTTCTAAAGCTTTGCCATTGATATCAAACTTGCCTTTACCGGGGTATAAGCGAACTCTTGCCACAGCTTTTTTGCGACGACCAGTTCCGTAATAAAAGTCTTTACTTGCCATCTCTACACCTCCTATTTAACTTCCCATGTTTCAGGTTTTTGAGCCTGGTGTTTGTGGTCAGGGCCTGCATGGATTTTAAGTTTTTTCAGCATCTGCCTACCGAGTGCATTTTTCGGTAACATCCCCTTAACAGCTAAGCGGATTAAGCGGTCTGGGTGCTTAGCCTGCATTTCCTTAAAAGGAATTTCTTTTAAGCCGCCCGGATAAAGGCTGTGCCTACGGTAAATCTTTTTATCTTCCTTATTACCGGACAATTTAACTTTTTCAGCATTGACCACTACAACAAAGTCACCGGTATCAACAAATGGTGTATATTCAGGCTTATGTTTGCCACGCAGGATACTTGCGATAGTGGTGGCTAGCCGGCCCAGAACTTGGTCTTCAGCGTCAATGACATACCACTTGCGCTCGATGTCAGCTGGCTTAGCTACATATGTTTTCATCAATCTTCCTCCATTTTTAAAGCTTTTATAGGTTCAAATACTTGGCCATTTAACTTAAGCCAATATTTACTACAATCCTTCTTGCCTAACAGTCTGGGTTCAACCGGTAAGCCTCTTAGGTCTTTACCTCTGAACCGGTAACTTCGGCACACATCTAACAATCTGATATCTCACAAATTACCGACGCTTACAGAATATACAGACCCAAGATGGGATTGTCAAGCTTTTTAGTATTTACAAAGTAGATTCTTTGTTTTTCTCGTTTTTCAGCCTTTTTTCTTATCTTTTCTATTTCAGCACTTTTATCTATCCACAGGGTACCCCTAACTTGCTTACCACTGATTGACTTGGGGCGGTGGTCTTTTCTACAACAGCTGCACCTCTCTAGGAGTAGTCTGGCGATTATAGTAAGATGGTAACTTTTTATTTATTACGATCTTACAACTCCCTTCCAGGTGAACTCGTTTCCGATCTCGAACCTATAAATTTCCTTTAGATATGTTTCTCTCATTAAGCTACAATAAGTTGCTACCGTGACTAGAAAAGTCAGTTATGCACAAACACCGCATTTTGCTATAATTTGCTAAAATCTTAGATGATAGGAAGGAAACTCATGGCAGACAAGCTGGATAAAAATGTAAAGGAACTAACAAAAGAAATTAAGCGGAGACGGACCTTTGCCATCATCTCCCACCCGGACGCAGGTAAAACGACCATGACCGAAAAGCTCCTCCTTTATGGTGGTGCTATCCACCTGGCCGGTACTGTTAAAGGTAGAAAAGCCGCTCGTCATGCCACATCTGACTGGATGGAGATAGAAAAACAAAGGGGTATTTCAGTTTCGTCATCTGTCCTCCAATTCGAATACCAGGACTACTGTGTTAATATTTTGGATACCCCCGGCCACCAGGACTTTTCAGAGGATACCTATCGAACTTTGTGTGCAGCTGATGCAGCCATCATGATGATTGATGCCGCCCGCGGCGTACAAGAACAGACCATTAAGCTATTTGAGGTTTGCCGACTCAGAGGAATTCCTATCTTTACTTTTATTAACAAGATGGACCGGGCAGCTAAGTCTCCCTTTGACCTGATGGATGAACTGGAAAAAGTTTTAGGTATCTTTGCCGTTCCCATCAACTGGCCCATTGGTACGGATGGCGACTTTCAAGGGGTATATAATCGGAAACTTAAACAGATTGAACTCTTTGACAACCAGTCCGGCGACCACGGAGCTTCGATGGTTAAGGTCAAGGTTACCAGCTTAGATAGCCCTGATATTGGCGAGCAGTTAGGCAGCTATTATCAAGATAAACTCCTTGAGGATATTGAGCTTCTGGATATAGCCGGTGACGAACTGGACCTCGATGCCCTTGCCCAGGGCAAGCAAACCCCCCTCTTTTTCGGCTCTGCCCTGACAAACTTTGGCGTTGAGTTTTTCCTCCGGGAATTTCTCAGATTATCCCCCCCTCCGGTAGCCAGGAAAGCCGATATTGGTTTGATTGACCCTCTCAGTCACCCCTTTTCTGCCTTTGTCTTTAAGATCCAGGCTAATATGAACCCGGACCATAGGGATAGGATTTCTTTTATCAGAATTTGCTCTGGCAAGTATGAGAAAGATATGCAGGTCAAGCACGTCCGCTTGGGCAAGCAGATCCGTTTAGCCCAGCCCCAGCAATTTATGGCCCAGGATAGGTCTATCGTCGAGGATGCCTACGCCGGTGACATCATCGGTCTCTTTGACTCGGGTATGTTTCAAATCGGCGATACACTAACCACCGGTCCAGACCTGAAATTTGAAAGTATCCCCAGCTTCCCACCCGAACACTTTGCCCGGGTTTCTGCCAAGGACTCCATGAAGCGAAAGCAATTCCAAAAAGGAATCAGCCAGCTGGCAGAAGAAGGGGCCATCCAACTTTATAGACAATTTGATATCGGAACAGAAACCTACATCATAGGGGTTGTGGGTGTCCTCCAATTTGACGTTCTGGAATACCGCCTGCAGAATGAATATAAGGTGGAGCTTAGCATCAACCGCCTCCCCTACCACCTGGCACGCTGGATCTCCTGGGAAGATCCGACCAAGACAAGACCTGCCAAGGACTTGATCATTGCCTCTAACAATTTATTGGTTGAGGACCAGGCCGGCCACCCTGTCATTCTCTTTGAATCTAAATGGTCGACAAGCTGGGTTGAAGAACAAAATCCCGGTCTAAAACTAGAAACGATCAGTAACGCTATAGGCTAGTCTGTGGAGTCCTCCAGGCAGTCTTCCACAAGCAGAATCTCCTCTTCGACCAGGATCTCTCCGGCATCTTCCGCCTGGCCTTGGCCAGACTCACCCTCTAGGAGTTCGTGATAAAGATAATCCCGGCTTTCTCTGACATCTAAGGGGATAAGCTTTGGCTTGTCCGGACCTGCACAGGCTGCCAAGGGAATCTCTAGACCGGTCTCCTCTGCTAGATCTTCTAAGACATTTAAGAAGGGATTCTTCCGGGTATTTTTCTTGCCCAGGATAACACTTGCCAAAGTTCCTGATGAAAGGAGGGGGTGTTCCGGGGAAATGACGAGAACTTTGTTTTTTTCCAGTCTAACCTTCCTTTGTTTTTGCAGGTGGTCCAGGGTTAGGGCCGTATAAGGGTCAAAGAGATAGTCAGACCTCTTGTACCAATTACTGACCTGGTCTAGGACCTGGTTATTGCTTACCTTGCCAGTAATAATGACGCTGCGAAAGGCCTCTAAAATATTTGCAATACCGGCCGGCTTATCCGCTTCCAGATTTTCCATGGCCTGGCTGGAACGCTCAGCATCACGATTAACAATTTCAAAGATAAAACGCTCCAGGTTGGGGTAATAAAGGCGGTCTAAATCAGGGGTATTACTCCTGGTAAATTTACGGTTTTTCTTGTATCGGTCAGTCCTTAAAAAATCTACCAGGCAGCTATTACTGTTATCGGCCAACAACATACAGGAGATAGGTAGCCCAAGCTCTTTGAGCAAGATACTAAGGTAAAGGAAATCAAGATTATTATTGGGAAAGGCCAGGACAAATTCTTGGTCTTTATTGAGCCATTCCTTAGCTTGTAAGTCTAAGTAGGCTGAAATTAACACAATCAAAAGGGCTATGTAATAGGCAAAGTTTAGGCTCCCCATATGGCAAATATACTTGCCTGCCTGAGCTAGGTCACTGCGCATGTCAGGGTCCGACAAAAAGCTTTCAGCAAAAACTGAAAGGTCTCGGGGGCGTCCCTTAAGGCTATAGACCTTGAGCCGGTTATTCTGACAAAAGTCTTCTGTAAATTCCGGCAGCTTAATCCGCACTCCCTCTTGTATCTCTCCACTTTCAGGAGAGAGCCTATACTCAGCATTCAAAAGTGACGGAGTAGCCTCTGCCGGCTCACCCGCCCATTCCTCCAGCAAGTCATCCTTTTCCCCTGTAGCTGAGGCTTCTTCTTGGATATGCTCAAAGTGTAAAGGTCCTCCTGCTAAGGCTTGGTTCCAAAGGAGCTGAACTTCTCTCATGCTATAGTTATCTGCAAGCTTGCGATCAATTACAAAAAGAGGCTCAAGTTTAGCATCTTCAGGGCCTAGGGCAGCCAAAGCCCTCAGACTGGCGATCGACTCACCTGCCAAGAGGTAGCAAAACTCCTCTTCTTCCGTAAGATTTCTGGCACAAGATAGGAGGAAGGCTTGGGTAAAGTCTAGGTAGGAGCCGGTCCGACCGTTTGTCAAAAAGCAAAAAGCCGGATTGGGCAAATAGCTATTGAGGCTTTGACTTCTGATAAAATCTTCACCGGGATCGAGGTCGATAGCCTCTGGCCAGGCCTGTCGGCATATCCTACTAACTTCTTCGGAGCTGAGGTCCGGTGCAAAGAGGGCTAAAATTTTTTCTGCTCGGCCGATAAAGTCAAGACCGGCCAGTTCATCCAAAAATTCTGTAGAAAGCACCGGCACATGGTCAGGAACAAAGAGGCCGCCTCCTAGGGGCAGGCTTTCTCTGAACATTTGTCTAAAATTAAGACTTATATTTTGATCTCTTGTCGTTTGATATTTCATTTATCCACCGTCACTATTTTGAGTAGAAGGTCTACTTATCTAGTCACCCCTACTTGCCTCGGGTGCAGGTAAGGTAACTGTTTCATCTGTAGACTTGCCCTCCTCTGAGCCAAGCTTCAAGGTACTTGATGGGGTCGAAGCTGGGTGGCCGGTCTCATCAGTCTCTGTAGGGTTTGCACCCTCTCCACCTACAGATGGCTTAACCTGCCTGACCTCTTTGGGAGCAAACTTTTTTTTGTAGCTATCATAAAGTTCTTGGAGGGCCGGCTCGCGGTCAGCCCCTTTGGCCAGCTCTTTCTCCAGCCAGGTCAACTGCTTTTGAACTTGAAGGTCTCCTCCTCGAGAGTTTATGATTGCCGGCCTAATTCCAAAATAAAAAATCAAAAAAGCTATACTAGCCAGAACAAGGACTTGGATTACAAAGCGGATCGTATCCTGCTTTTCCTCCTGGGCAATTTCCCCGGATAAATCACTAGGGTCTTCGTTCCCCAGCATCTTATTGATCTTATTGATTTCAGCCTGATCAATGTGGGCGGAATACTTGCTTTGACCTGCTTTCTCTAAAACATTGGCTAAAGAAAACTTTTTTCTAACAGCTTCATAGGCCTGGTCCTGTTGTTCCTTATCTTTAGATTGGTTATCTGCTAAGGCCAGTTCTCGCTCAAGGACAATTTTTTGTTCTGCCAACATGTTGGCCTGGTCCTGGCTAATATCCAGGAGGGCAACTTTTTTCAAAAGCTCATTGGCAGGCTTAAATTGACCCTCTGCCGCTAAAAGAATGGCATAAACGTGAGTAGCCTCTGCAAACATAGGGTAGTCGGAAGTTATCACAGACAAAAGCTTAGCTGCTTGTTCTAAATCTACCTGGTCGGATTTAAGCAACGAGAGAGCCTTGTTATAACTTTCTATGGCCTCTGTAACTTCCCTTGGGGTGGCAAATAAGTCGACTTGCTCAAGACTGAGAGAGTCAAAGAAATTATAATACTCCAGCCAATTCAAAAACTATAAACCTCCGGTATAGCCGATCAAGATCGGCCTTACATCTCCTATCAAATATAAAGAACCAAAGCTGATTAAGGACATCTGCCGGCTCACTGCCAGGTCATAGGCAAATTGCGTAGCCTTGGTCAAATCTTTTGAATACAATATTTTATCATTATATAAAGTTATCGGCTGAGTGGCCAGCTTGTCTAAATTCTCCACCTCATAGGAACAACCCGGTTGTAGACTTGTCAACTTTTTAGCAAAGCAATCTGCCAGCTTTTCAGCCGGCAATGCCCGGTGAAAGTCTGCTTCAACACAGATAATCTGGGCAATCTGACAGGCCTGTGTTGATAAAATTTCATCCAGCATCTTGTCATATTCCTTGTCACGTAAAACCCCAAAAAGTATGACCAGCTTTTCCCCAGAATGGAAACGCTTAAGATATTGATTGAGAGCCTTTACCCCCTGCAAGTTATGAGCACCATCAATCAATATGAAGGGTGACTGAGAGAGGCATTCCAAGCGTCCGGGCCACTTGGCCAAGGCAATCCCGTCTTCTATCTTAGACAGGCTGGTAAAGCTAGCACAAGCGGCTATAGCTAGGCTGGCATTCTGGGCCTGGTAGTCTCCGGCCAGCTGAATATGGTAGGGACCCTGATTCTTATACAAAAAGGATTGGCCAGTCACAAAAGATGAAATGATTTGTATATCTTGCTGGCTGACCAAGGTCAGTGGACAGCCCAGCTCTTCAGCTTTAGCTGTTACTACTGCTAGAGCCGCCTCGGCATCTTCTGTCGAAAGGTCTGTATCCCGGGGATCATAGAGAAAACAGGGTACTCCCGGTAACATAATGCCCGCTTTTTCACTGGCTATTTCAGTCATGGTATTCCCAAGCCTATCCATATGGTCATAGCCTAAGGCGGTAATCACGGTTGCCATTTTCCGACCAGCTAGATTGGTGGAGTCCAAACGGCCACCGAGACCGGTTTCCAGGATAACCAAGTCGCACTTCATCTCTGCAAAATAAAGAAAGGCTGCAGCTGTGATCATCTCAAACTCTGTCGGATGTTCATAGCCTTTAGTCGTCATAATCTCAACCTCAAAGGCAACCAAGCTCATCACTTTGGCAAATTGCTTGTCTGGAATTTCAGCAGACCGATAATTTAAAAACAAGGCTTCAAGACCCTTGATTCCGTCGATAACCCGAATGCGTTCGTTAAAGTTACTGAGATAGGGAGAAGTGAAGAGGCCCGTTTTCTTACCGGAGGCAGCAGCGATATAGGCCGACATTGAGCTAACCGACCCCTTACCGTTAGTCCCGGCTATATGGATAACCGGATAGGCGTTTTGGGGGTTACCCAAACGTTCAAGCAACTGCTCCATTCTTTCCAAGCCCGGCCTGATACCAAACTTTCTAGCACTGGCCAAATAGGCCAAAGCCTCTTCAAAAGACCACATTTTCCCCCTACTTTTCGGTAAGGTCCATTCTAGTTTCTGCTTTACAGTCATACCAACTGCTCCTCTACCCCTCTTAATAAGTTTCCCTTTGTTCACGGGGCAACTTGTTCTTTGCATCGAACGTTTGCTGTTTTTCTCTTTTCTTCCCTGACGTGAAGATTAAAAATTTACCTACAAAATAGTTTCCTAAGACCACAAACACAGATCCTACAAGCTTAACGAGCTGAAACTCCAGAAAAAAAATCTTCACCCGGGGATTAAATTTAAAAACTCCAATCAGGAGCTCCATGGTGCCATGTTCAAAAATCAAAGAGACCAAAACCCTAGAAGCAAAAAAATAAAAAAGCTCAGGGAGAACCGGCTCATTTGAGAAAAAAACAAACTTACGGTTTAAAATATAGGCCAGCAAGATTGACAGAAAGATCGATAGGGCATTTGCAAGCCTCCATAAGCTGGCTGGCCACACACTCATCAAAGATGAATAAAGCAACCAATTGCTTAGGGTTACAAGCACACCCGAAATGATATAAGCGATAAATTCTCTACCAAAGGATTTACGCCCTCTGTCTTTAGTGCAAGTCAAAAACAAAACCACCCTATCTCGGCTTGATGTGATTATTAAAGATCAGAAAAGCCAAAGCTCCTGCTGAACTTATTGTAATCAAGGCCAAACCACCAATAACGAGTTTATTATGAAGTTCCGTTTCTTGGTCTGTCAATTTAAATTCACGCTCTTGTTTAGCATGCAAGGTCTTCTTACTGCTTGATTGGATCGTCTTGCTATTTTCACTGGAGGGACGGGTCTCACTGGTTGACTCGCTGACGGATTCAGCCAAGGACCTTGTTGTCACCACTTCAGGTTTAGTGGGCCGGTTAACTCTTTGTCTGTCTTGGCTTACCAGCTTTCGAGAGGGTCTAACTTCGACAGGCTTAGGTGCTACCGGGGCAGCGGCCCGATTTGCCTGCTCTTCCTTATTGTTTTTCCCCGCCTGCCTTGCTTGCTCCGTTTTTTCCGTCTTATTCCTATCTATAATCTTGAGGATTGTGCTGTTTTCCCTTTGACCTAAAATATGCTTTTGGGTGATCTTCTCCTGTCGGCCAAGGCCGAGTTGTTTTCCCCCTTGATTTGCCGGAACATTAAGCCCCCTGTTATTGGGATCAACAGGATCCGTCTTCTTATTGCCCGCATGGTCAGAAGTCTGACCGGGCCGGTTGAGATTTTCCAGAGTAGGCTGGCCGGTAGTCTGTTTCGGCTTTTCTTCCTCCACTATTTTGATACTGGGACTTGTCCCCGTAGGCTTGGTCGCCTTTCCCTCTGTTTCTATCGGTTTAAGTTCGTTAGCCGACGGCTTGATCGGGGTATCCGGGTCGGTCGGCTTAGGTATCTCTTGGCCGGAATTGGTTTCATTCGTAAGGGGGTCCTTTTGACCTGCAACAACCACGGAACTATTCGTTAATTCCAGCTTTTTAACGCCGGCGCCTGTCGCCCCTGCTCCTATCTTGGCCTTATCAATTTGGAAATTGCTGTTGCCCGTAAAATCAGACTTTACTTTAAAAGTAAAAGTCGCAACAGTTTCGCCTGTGTAGGGATTGCCGGCATCAATAGACTTAGAAATGCTGATGTGGCCGGGCTCACTTTTATTCGGATTATGTACTATGGGCTTTGCTCCCAGGAGTTGGTAACCTATAATCTCAAATTGTTCATTATTAAAAGACAAGTGAAAGGTGCTTGAAGTTAGCGGTGTCCCCGTCTTATTGATAATAGATACAGTCACTTCTTCGCCGGCTTTGGCCGTATTCTTATCTACTACCATGTAGATCCCATTAGACGTTTCTGAACCCTGCTTTGGCTGATCTTGCTCAGTCGCCCGGACCAAGGGGGCAAGCCCAACCAGGCCAAAGCTAAAACTGAGTAAAAAGACCAATAGGGATATTTTTATTTTCTTTGTATTCATCATGTAACCTCTTTACTCACTTGCTAATTCATATTCCAGATTTTGCTTGATCTCAACATATTGCGATATACCCCGCATCAGCTGGTCGACATCCAAAATATCGACCTCTTCATCTTGGAGAACATTGGCTGCCGCTATTTGACAATCATTAAGGTCGAGATAGCCTGAGATGTAACGCATCAGACTATCCACATCTATGATATCTACATCGCCGTCACCGTTGACATCTCCAAATTTGATAAAACGGTAGGTCCCAACAACTTTACCCTCTGCGATTTGCAAAAGCCTATCACCTGTCGCGATAGGCCCTTGGGATTTATATTCTAATTGGCTATCAGCAATGACCAATTCTGATCCGGCCGGTGCTTTAAAAAGGGGAAGTACATTTTCGACCCTATCTCTATCTGAACTAAGCCCATAGATAAAGCCATTCGGTTGAACCTGGAGCACTTGACTTTGTACCCGGTCAACCTCTAGCTGACTGGTACTCTTATAGTTAACGACCAGCTCATAGAAACGTTGATCACCGTTTCCTGCAGTCACTTTCAAATTAATCAGATTTGCACCCGGTTGCAGCTTATAGGTACCGGCTCCTTCAACTCGCGCATCTGCCCCATAGGCAACAGCGCTAATTCTGATGACATTGTTGGGGGCGTCCAGGTCATGAACATACTTATAATTGGTGCTTGAAAAACCTGGTAGGAGCATGTTATCGATATAAATAGCCCGCAACCAGTTGTTAGGCGTTCCCTGAAACTCCTCACCCGGATAAGGAGCTTTGTTGTCCGGCATATTAGCAAAAACCGGTATTAAAAATTCTTTTTCTACTGCCAAATTACCCTGGTTAACATAAGATTGGTAAGTGGACTCGGCCTCTGAGGCCGGAGCAAAAACGTTAGCCATATACTGGTGAAGGTTGCGAAGGTCATGGAGGAGGTCAAACTTCTGTAAATATCCGGTTGGCTGTAAGTTGTTGATATAATCTCTGCCTAAAAATTTAGCCCCTCCGATGATCGCATTTCTTTCTGAACTCCAAGGCAAGAGATAATCTGCGTCGCGATAATAGTTACCCGTACCATATTTGGCATAAGCAAGGCCATTCAACATGGGATTACTCTGACTGCCATAGGCACCTATGTTGTAAAAGTTATAGTAACCCTCATAGCCGGAAACTGTTCCAGAAACAGCAGCCGATCCTTGAGCACCCACTTCTTGGACAACTCGAGAAATAAGGTGGTAGGGGGAAACCTTTGATTCAACCGCTGCACTATAAAAGTACTCGCTGTAGCGATCCAAGTCCCTATTCATGTAAGTGGATGAGAGAGAAGTCCTAATCCCCTCCATTGTTTGCATTTCCGGATTATAGGATTGACTCTCAAGGGCGAAAATCCTCTGTTCATTCAAGTAATTCCGCGGATCAAGGGCAAAGGCAATAGCCTCCCTGCTGGCATTAACCCAACCAAATTCCACTTCTACCCACTTATTATTGTAATGGTCAAAAGCGTAAGAAGCTCTCGACTTAAAAGCATCTGACATGGTAGCCGGAAGCAAGGAAACTCCCGGCTGCTCCTGGCTGTTGATAGCCGTTTCAAAGCTTACAGGTATCTTTAAAGCTGTGAACTTCCATTTGGGATATTTAGCGTGCAAATTTTGCAGGGCTTGACGGTAAGAAATAGGAAAACCCTGGCTATCCAGGTAGTCATCAAAATCCAGGTCTGCAGCAGGAGGAGTCAGGTCAGGAGCCCAGCTGGAAAATTCGACATATTCTGCTGAAACATAGCCTCTTTGGCCTGCATATTCAATCTCATACCAACGCATATTACCGTTAATCGCCATGCCTGCTTCTTCTCTCAAGAGGAGAAGCTGGCCACCTTCACGAATACTGGTAACAATGGGGCTGTCCGTTGTAGCCCTCGCCCGAACATTAAGGCTTGGAGCACCAACAACCTTTGCCTCAATCGGATATTGCAGTTCGGCGACACTTTCCCTCTGCATTAAAAGGCTAAACGGAATAATGCCTAAGATAAAGACCACCAAAAGGACTGTTGCTATGTTTTTCTTCTTTTCACTTTTCATGCTAACTCCAATTTGTCCAGGACTAGACCTGTGGGAATTTATTTTAGCATGTAAAATACCGATGCAATAGGCTTTTCAGCCATGGTTACATAGTCTTAAGTATCCTGTAAAAAAGCTGAAACATAGACCTCGGCCGGTCATTTTTTTGTAATTTAGAGCGGTGATTGAAGCTGGTCTAGACTGAGTTGGTAGGCAGGTAAGATATTGGCCATAAAAAAGTCAAGTTCCGGAGACTGATAGTTAAGCAGCTTTTGGTAGGTGGATTGTGCGGCTTCAGTAAACTCCTTGTTACCCAGCTTGAGTTCTCTAATGCACTTAATGTAGGCCGCCAAAGTGTCAGCATATTTGACGAAGCGTTTGAGTTCAGCCTCAGTCTCGGAAAGTTTATCCTGTTTAAAAAACTTCCGGTAACCCGGTTCAAGTTCATCCGGTAACAAACTGAGTAAAAAATCTGCTGCATATTCTTCGACTAGTCCATACTGCTGTCGTAACTCAGAGTTAAAATACTTTACCGGGGTCGGTAGATCTCCAGTGATAATTTCACTAGTATCATGGTAAAGGGCAAACAAAACAGCCTGACCGGGATCCAGCCGAGGCTTTTGATCCGGAAAATAAGCCTTGCGGATCTCCACCAAGGCATGAACTAAAAGGATAACATCAAAGCTATGCTCCTTGAGGTTTTCTCTTTCCGTATTTTTCATCAAGGACCAGCGCTCTATATATTTCATCCGATCCAACATGGCAAAAAAATTAATTGCTTTTTGCTTATCCATTCTCCCTCCTCGCCGCCCAACAGCTAAAACGTA
Source organism: uncultured Clostridia bacterium (assembly GCA_947254895.1). Taxonomy (GTDB): domain Bacteria; phylum Bacillota; class Clostridia; order Saccharofermentanales; family DTU023; genus UBA5436. The sequence continues at coordinate 9,810 of CAMYEY010000005.1, read as the reverse complement.
GATTCAAGTCTAATGCAAGGGGCTTATAAAAAATCAAATCTGAAAAATCTGTTTAAAAGATTTTTGGGCATAGTGGTCAGTCATGCCGGCGACATAATCTACCACCTTACGATAAACAGAGGCTTCCGGCTCAGGGTGCTTATCCAGGTAGTCTGCAAATTTTTTAACAGCAATATTTTGCTTAGCCTCCGACCTCAGCTTTCTTTTGTGGCTGGCCAGCTCAATAAAAACTTCAAAGAGGCCCTGGATAATATTGCGGACAGTAAAGTCATATCTTTGGATCCTATCTGACCGGTAAATATACAGCATATTGTTGTTAAGCAGCTCCTCCATAGCCTGTCCCTTAGCCTTCGACAGTCTAATTTCGCCCTTGCCGTAACTGTGTTCAACTATATCAAAAACCAAACTGTTAATAATCTCTCCATTAGTCTGCCCCAATTCAGTCTTGAGAGCGATCGGTAATTGATCAAAACTCATGAGTCCGGCCCTAGCCCCATCTTCAATATCGCGACCAACATAGGCTATCTTGTCGGCCATCCGAACCACACAGCCTTCCAGAGTGGCCGGCGGTTCATGAACCTCTGCACCGGGAATCAACTCAGCTTCAGTTTTATCCCACTTGGGGGTAAGAGCAAACTCGTTATACCGCTCACCACAATGGGAAACAATCCCGTCTCTCACCTCAAAAGTCAGGTTGAGGCCACACCTGTCCTCATTCCGGCGTGATAGGACATCCACCACCCGCAGACTATGTAATTCGTGTTGGAAAGTAAAGCCTGCTTGGTATTTTTTAAGGCAGGACTGGAGCTCTCGCTCGCCCGTATGCCCAAAAGGGGTATGGCCGATGTCGTGACCAAGAGCAATCGCCTCAATCAGGTCAACATTGAGATTCAGGGCGCGGCCTATGGTCGAGGCAATGTAGTTAACATAGAGAACATGCTCCATCCGGGTACAGATGTGGTCATTTTGCGGGTCAAAAAAGACCTGGGTTTTTTGCCTAAGCCGGCGAAAATCTACAGAATAGAGAATCCTGCCCTGGTCCCGCTCAAAGGATGTTCGAACCTGGCAGTCAGACTCCGGTTGAAGTCTCCCCCGGCTCTTTGAGCTGGGCATGGCAAAGGGGCTGAGCTGGTCACGTTCTCTTTGCTCTTTCATGATTCTTGGGATTTCTTTCATATCTACCCCCTTATAAGGATAAGGCTAAATTTCTAAGCATTATTCAGCCTGCTAATCGGCCGCTTCAAGCGGAGCTGAACTCGCCATCATCCGCTTGGTGACTCCGGAAAAATCCAAGGTTAAAATAGCATCTTTGGCCACATAATCTATGCTCTTCAAGGTACCCTGGCCAAACTTTTTATGGTTAAACTTCTGACCCGGCTTGAGACTGGCCAACTGAAGTCCATTCTTACTTTTGAGGTCCGTCTTAGGCTTAGTCACCAGACCGAAAGAGCCTAAGACTCGAGATTTTTTACCCGGGTGACCTTGCCCATACTGGTCTCTGGCAGGTATAGAAGACACTCCACCCCTTCCAAAAGAGGAGCTATACTTGTTAACCTCTCCCCGGAAGTCAGAGACTGAACTAACAGACTTCCGACTTCCCCCGATTTCACGGATATATTCGTCCGGAATTTCAGACAAGAAACGAGAAACCACATCGTAGCGTGTCTTACCATAGAGGAGGCGGGACCTGGCAGCAGTTAGGTGGAGATATTTTTTTGCCCGTGTAATACCGACATAGGCTAGCCGTCTCTCTTCTTCCATCAATTCAGGCTCATCGAAGGACCTGTAGCCGGGAAATACACTTTCTTCCATGCCGATAATGAAAACTGCATCAAATTCCAGACCTTTGGCTGAGTGAATAGCCATCATCCGGACCGTATTTTCCTGGTCAGTCTGGTCAAGGTCGGAGTAAAGACTTGCCCTTTCCAAAAAGGCTTGGCTGAGGCTGGTCAAACTGAGATCTGTAGTTAAAAGATCCTCTTGGTCAATGGCCAATTCCGGGAGCTCAACTTGGTCAGAATAATCTTCCAATAGGCGAAGCTGGTCAACTTCAGCCCGGATCTTATCTTCAAACTCAATCGCGTCCGAAAGGATCTCTTGCAGGTTATTGGCCCTATCTTGGGCATCAGCCACCCCTTGATCATGCTGTTTTTCCAGGTCTTTCACCAAACCACTCTCATTCAGGATAGCCTGGCAAAAAGCCTTAAAACTCACTGCATTAGCCTTCATAATTTCTCTCAGTCGGTCGATCATCGCGGCAAAATCCTTGAGTTTGACCGCCACCCTGGATAATTCCGGATAATCATCTACCCGCTTAATAAGGTCTAGCATTGAGAGCCCTTGTTGGCCTGCCAAAGCACTAATTCTCTCCAAAGTCGTATTGCCTATCCCCCGCTTCGGTTGATTGATAATCCTAGTCAAAGCCAGGTCATCATCAGGTGAAAAAACAAGGCGTAGGTAAGCCAAAAAGTCTCGAATTTCCCTACGGTCGTAGAATCGCAAACCCCCGTAAATACTGTAGTTAATTCCCTGCTCCCGCAAGGCAAATTCTAATCCCCTGGATAAGGCATTAACCCGGTAAAGGACACCGATTTCACCCGCCACAAGCGGATTTTCTCGCCTGGTTAACAGCCTTCTAATCTCAGCAGCAACATAGCGTGCTTCCTCATAATGACTTTCAGCATAGTAAAAATGGATTGGTTCGCCTTCTTCTCCCCGGGTCCATAATTTTTTATCTGTCCTAGCCCGGTTCAAACGAATGACAGCATTGGCTGCCCCCAAGATAGACTGGGTTGACCTGTAGTTTTGCTCCAGTTTGATAACCTTGCTCTGCTTAAAGTCCTTTTCAAAACTCAGGATATTCTCAATATTAGCCCCTCTGAAGCTGTAAATAGACTGGTCGTCATCGCCCACCACACAAATATTTTTATGCTTGCCGCTAAGTAATTTAACCAAGGCATATTGAACATGGTTGGTATCCTGGTACTCATCTACCATGATGTAGCGAAAACGTTCCTGGTAGGCTTCCAAGACATCCGGACGGGACTTAAAAAGTTTTACCGTATAGAGCAAAATATCGTCGAAATCCATGCTGTTGTTTTGCTGCATGCTTTTTTGATAAGCCTGGTAAATCTGAATAAACTCCTTAGTCAGGTTGGAATGATCAGCTTCTTTTGCCACATCCTGCCAATCCTGCATCTTGTTTTTAGCCATAGAAATTTGGCTGTGGATCTGGCGGGCATTCACTAGACCTTCGTCAATATTCAGGCTTTTAATCTGCTCTTTAACCAGTCGTAGCTGGTCATCACTATCTAGTATGGTAAAGTTGTTTTTAAAAGCAATTTTCTCTGCGTGCTGCCGCAAAATTCTTAGCATCATCGAGTGGAAAGTACCAACCCACATACCCCGACCGCCAAAGCCTAAGAGGCTATCAACTCTTTCTTTCATCTCATTAGCGGCCTTATTGGTAAAGGTTATGGCCATAATTTGGCTGGGCCAAACCTGGCAACACTCCACCAAATATGCTATCCGGTGGGTAATCACCCTTGTTTTTCCTGATCCGGCACCGGCTAAAATAAGAACCGGCCCCTCGGTAGTCAAAACAGCTTCTTTTTGTTCCGGATTAAGACCGGCTGTCAGCCTTTCCACAGCTGCCGCCTTATCTTCCTTGGTCAAAGCTAACCTCTCTTGTCCCGGATGTAACCCATCTATCTCTATCTGCATCAAAGATTCACCTGCTCCTTCCGAATCTTCATTCTAACATAGCTGATATCACAAAATCGCCCCCGAAGGAGCGATTTTGGAATTTAGATAAATTGAGATCAGTTAGACTATGGGTTTATAGTAAATTTTAATACTCTAATTCAATCCAACCATAGTTATGGTCGCCGCGTCTCTTATAGACTAGGTTAACCTTGCCTGTATTGGCATTGAGGAAGGCAAAAAAGTCATGTCCCAGCATTTCCATCTGCAAGGTGGCCTCATCTTCATCCATGGCCAGGATATTAAAAGATTTGTGGCGGGATATCTTTGCCGGATTCTCCTCTTCCTCCAAGTCCTCTGCCGTCAATTCCTGATCTGCCAGATACTGTTTAAGGTAGCCAAATTGTTTACGCTGCCGTTTCATTTTGCTCTTATGCTTACGCAACTGGCCTTCCAAAATATCTACGGCAACCTGCATGGCAGTCCTTGAATCCTGGGCAACTGCCTCTGCCCGGTAAAAATGACGGTCAATATTGAGTGTAATTTCCAGCTTAAGTTGGTCCTTATCGGGTTGTAATTTGACTTCTGCGGAAGCCGTTTCATCAAAGTAACGATTAAACTTGGCAAGTTTTTCTTCAATCATAGCCCGCATGCTGTCATTGACCTTAATCCCTTGGCCTAAGATATTGATTTTCATTATTCCTACTCCCTTCATAATCTGCCGAAGCAGAAAATATGATAAAAACCAGCTAGGTTTTGTATGTACATTATACACAAGGACGCTATTATGTTCAAAAGTAAATTTGAGCAGAAAGCATAGGTAAACCTAAGTTCAAGGTAGCTTAAAGCATTTTTATAAGGTCAGAAGGTTAACTCAGCCCTCACTAACCCTCCATGATATTGGCCCAATCGGCAACCTTATCCGGATCATTGAAGGCTGCAAAATCGAGATCCATCAGGGCACAACCTGTAGCCGGACAAGACTCACACGAACTACAAGCACAAAAATTTTTGAGCTGGTCTCGTTTAGGAAAGGTGTGGTGGACAAGCGACTTGCTTTTCTCCAAGAGGTCATCGAAGGACATCTGATCAAGGCTTTCAAACCAATCAGCAAATTCCTGGCGACTAGGTAAATTATGGGTCTTCACAACACGGCCATTCAGAACTGTTATCGGAAAAATACTATCATCGCTGCCGGTCATCAGGTCAAAAACAGCTGCTTCCGTTAAAAACCTGCCAGGAGAATCTTGAAAACTGATCATCTCAAAATCAAGATTATGGTCTTCTGCCAGTTCAGCATAATCAAGATAATCCTCATACATTTCTATATCACTATCCGGAATGATATTGGGAAGCGTATAAAAAATCCTTAAGCCTTGCATCTTCTCTAGTCCTAACTCACATAAAATTTCTAACGCATTAAATGTAACCCAAACAGAAAAAAACTACTGTAACAATCAACACAACCGGTAAATCAAAGCTAGTCTTGTCACTGACTCTTTTTGATCTTCTTTTATAAGAAAACTCAAGAGAGAGGGGAACATAAAAAGGCAGCTGTTTTCAGCTGCCTTTTATTAGTAACTTATGTTATTGGTATAAGTTTTAGGTGAGATTAAAGTCTACCGTCTTTTTTAGCCATCAGCATTAAGAGGTCAACTGCTCTATTTGAGTAACCCCACTCATTGTCATACCAGCTAACAATCTTGAAGAAGCGTTTTTCACCAGGCAGGTTATTCTGCAGGGTAGCTAGTGAATCATAGATTGAAGAATGAGAATCATGGATGATGTCGGTTGAAACCAGATTTTCATCAGTGTAGCCTAAAATACCCTTGAGGTAAGATTCTGATGCTTTTTTCATCAAGGAATCAATCTCTTCAATGCTGGTATCGCGTTTAGCTGTGAAGGTCAGGTCAACTGCTGAACCCGTAGCTGTAGGAACCCTGAAGCTCATGCCGGTCATAATACCGTTAACTTCTGGGATAACTTGGCCAACAGCCTTAGCTGCACCGGTGGTTGAAGGAATAATATTGATAGCTGCTGCCCGGCCACCTCTCCAGTCTTTCTTGGAAGGACCATCAACAACTTTTTGGGTAGCTGTGTAGGAGTGGATTGTGGTCATCAGACCTTTTTCAATGCCGATACCTTCTTTTAAGAGAACGTGTACCAATGGTGCCAGACAGTTGGTTGTGCAGGAAGCATTGGAAACGATATCGTGCTTAGCTGAGTCATACTCGTCAGCATTAACGCCCATGAGAAGCATCTTAACTTCGCCCTTACCAGGTGCGGAGATCAGAACTTTTTTAGCTCCGGCTTCTAAGTGGCCTTTAGCCTTGTCTGAATGGGTAAAGAGACCTGTTGATTCGATAACGTATTCAACACCTAACTCTTTCCAAGGTAAACCACTAGGCTCTCTAGCTGCCTGTACACAAAGAGTTTTGTTGCCATTGATGACCATGACGTCGTCTTCTTCTTTGCTTGGATCAGATTTTTCTGTGGAAATTTCGTGGTTAAATCTACCCTGAACTGAATCATATTTTAATTGGTAGGCGAAATAGTCAGCGTCTGTGCTAACATCTGCAACTGCAACAACATCAATTTTATCGCCCAACAGACCCTGGTCACAGATTGCCCGGAAAACCAAACGTCCAATTCGTCCAAAACCGTTAATACCTACTTTGATTGCCATTAATTAATCCTCCTAATGTTTCTTATAAAATAAGATAATTACTGACTTGTAATAACCTGATTTTACTAGAAAACCCCTTGATTTTCAAACGTTTTTAGCCTTTTATTGACTGTCAAGGGCCTTTACAACATTTTTCACAAATTAGCGAGTTAAGGTCGGCAATCTCTTGTCATTTTGCAGGTTAAAAAAGAACAGCTAACCTGTCAAACTTAAGGCCTTATCCGCTAAAGCCTCTCCGGATTTTAGTCTTGTCATAATGACGTAAGGTCATTTTATTCATATTGGCCTTTTAATACAAAATTAAGGAAATTGTAAAGATTAGGTATTGCTAATTGAAGCCATGAAAATATAGTATGGTCTAAAGTAGTGCACAGAGGAGACTATCTGGAGTAATGGATAAAAATTCAAGGGACCTTTCGGAACCAATTCAGGAAGCCGTAAGTTACCCAAACCAAGCTAGCAACAAAAGCATTATCGAAGTCAAAGACTTAAGAAAAGTTTACCGGGTTGGTAAACAAGCAGTCTTTGCCCTCAATTCTGTTTCTTTTTCCATTAACAAGGGTGAATTTTGTGCTATCGTCGGAACCTCCGGCTCAGGTAAGTCAACCCTCCTCAACCTTCTTGCTGGTCTTGAACCGGCAAGCAAGGGGAGCATCCGGATAAACAATGTTTTAACCAGTCGGCTCAGCGAAAAAGAACTGGTTGAATTTCGCCGTAAATACGTCGGTTTTATTTTTCAGTCTTTCAATCTAATTGCCAGCATGACCGCCTGGGAAAATGTGGCCCTTCCCCTCCTTTTTAGGGGTGTTTCAGAAAATAGGAGAAAAAGGGCTGCCATCCAGATGCTCAATCGCCTAGGTCTTAAGGACCATATCATGCACAAACCCAGTGAGCTATCCGGAGGCCAGCAGCAAAGGGTGGGTATCGCCCGGGCCCTCGTCGTCAAACCTGCTATCGTTTTTGCCGATGAGCCCACTGGTAACCTAGACTCCGTAACCAGCCGAGAAATCATGGGCTTGCTCCAAGAGATCTCACAGGAAAACCAACAAACTTTAATCATGGTCACCCATGATAACAGTATAGCCGCCTATGCAGACCGCATCTTCCGCATATCTGACGGCAAGATCATCGGAATAGAGAAGGGAACGAAACAAAATGAATCATTTAAAAAAGCAGAATAAGTTTCTCGGATTAAAGCAAATCTGCTTGGTCCTCCTGCTATTAAGCCTCAGCTTCAGCCTGGTTACTCCTTTAAGTACTAAGTTGCTAGCACAAGACGATAACAACAGGCGCCCTGTGCCAAGTTTTCAACTTCGCCTAGCTGATCAAAACCAAGCAAGTGGGCAAAACAATTCGACAGCAAATTCCAACCAATATGTAGATATAAAAAAAGCCGATTATCCCCCATACATTACTGCAAAGCCGGGAGATATGGTTCCCCTGGTTTTACCCTTGCTCAATTGCGGTAATATAAACGCTTCCAATGTTAAAGTAAGGCTCAGTCCTAAAAATCAGCCTTACAAAATTCCTTTTGAAAATCCTCTTAATAGCTATCAAAAGAACCTCCCCGGCACTTTCTTGGTCAATACTTGCCGGATGGTCGAATTTGGCTCTTTTAAGGTCAGGGACAACATCAGCGAAGGAGACTATCAAATTCTCTTTCGGGTGAACTATAAACCGGAAAACAGCAGCTCAGTTGAATCGGCTGAGGTCCCTCTCTTAGTTAAAGTTAGTAGCGGAGCAAATACGCCCCAACCGGAACCCCAGCCGGAACCCGAACCTTCAAGTCCTATTCCTTCTATGACCGTTCCCCTTAATCCTGATCTGCCCGGCGGTTCAGACGGTGGAGCTCATCCTGAAGGTGGTGGCTCTGGCGGTGGCTCTATTGGTGGTGGCTCAATCGGCGGTGGAGATATAGGAGGTCCGGCTGCAGGAGCTGAAAAACCCGATGACCATAAGTCTGCCACACCCAGGATCCTGGTCTCCGGCTTTAGCCTCAGTCCGGAAAAAGTTTTTGGCGGTAAGGAATTCGACCTCTCGATCAAAATTAAAAACACCTCAAAGTCCAGCCCGGTAAAAAACATCAAGATGACCTTGACCAGCCAGGCTGAAGACCAAACGGTCTTTTTGCCGGTTGATGGTGCTTCAACCATCTATATTGATTCAATCGATAAGGACGCAGAAAAATCTGTCTCCATCAAGCTCAAGAGCAACCCCGCTATCCCCCAAAAGATCTACCCCCTTAACCTCAAATTTGATTATGAGGACAACAACGGGGCTAGCTTTCAAGCTGAGGAAATGATCTCCATCATGGTCAACCAAGAAATGCAGTGTAACATTGGTAAAATGCAGATCATGCCTAGCCCGGTTAATGTTGGTGGTGAAGCAAACATCATGTTCAGTGTCTTTAACAAGGGTAAGGCCACCCTCAACAACCTGTCCATTGTAATACCAGAAGGCAAGTTGGAAGCTAACGAAATCTTTGTCGGCAATATTGAGCCTGGGGCTTCCAAAGACGTCGATTTCATGGTCAAGGCTCTCTCTGCAACCTCAGAACCTATCCCCTTCCAGATTGTTTTTGAGGATGCTGAAGGTAACGAAAGCAAACAAGATCAGAAAATGAATCTCGAAATCTCAGAACCCACTCCTGACCCCGGTATGGACCCGGACGGCAACATGCCCGGGATGGACGGTATGGGTATGGACGGTGACATGGGTGAGGCAGGTCCAACCGGCTTTCCCTGGTGGGGCTACCTCCTGATCGTCATCGGTGGTTTCAGCGTGCTCGGCGTTACCCTTAAGGTCATTCGGAATAGAAAAGCAAAAAAAGAACAGGCAGAGATCGATGAAATGGCTTGACCTGATAAAACTTTGTCTTGGCAACCTCTGGCGCCGTAAGCTCAGGTCTGTCCTCACCCTCTTGGGCGTTATTATCGGGACGGCCTCGATCGTCACCATGCTGTCAATCGGCCTGGCGCAGACCAAGGCCATGCAAGAGATGATTATGAGTTCCACAGACCTGACTACCATCAGTGTATCAAACCCCAACGAAGGGGGCGAAGGACCCATGGGCAATCAGGACGGTCCCACCCCCCAAAAAACAGACCAACTCAAGCTGACCCGGGAAACCATCAAATCTTTTGAAAATCTACCCCATGTCAGCTACGTCTCCCCGGTCTTAGAGCTGGGCATCCAACTGATTCAAGGTAATGCCGAGAACTATATCAACTTGCAAGGACTGACGGCTGAAGCCCTGGCCGCTAAAAAAATTCATATTGAAGAAGGTGTAATGCCTGACTTCAACAAAGAGTACGACCACCTGCCCATTATCATCGGCCGGGATATTGCCAGCCACTTTTATAACCCCAATAGCCAAAACTATGAAGAGGTTAAGGTAGACCTAATCAAGCAAACCGTCTTTG
>CAMYEY010000004.1 GCA_947254895.1 uncultured Clostridia bacterium | reverse complement strand
AATATTGACTTGAAGAACATGCATGCTTATATCTTTGGTGAGCACGGTGAAAGTCAGTTCCCCTCATGGAGCTTTAGCAAGATTGCAGGTTTCTCCATCGATGAATATTGTAAGGTAACAGGTATCAGCCTGAGTGACGAAGAAAAAGCTGAGATGGCCTTGAAGACTAGGACAGCCGGAGCAGAGATCATCAAACGTAAAGGGGCAACCTTCTATGGTATCGGTATTGCTACTAACCAACTCTGTGAAAGTATTTTGGCGGACGACAATACCATCCGGACAGTTGGTAGTGTCTTAGAAGGAGAGTATGGCATCAGTGATGTAGTCTTGAATGTTCCTAGCATAGTCGGTAAAGACGGTATTGAGCAGGTTCTTGAAGTTGACCTTCCAGAAGACGAGATGGCTTTACTTCACAAGTCAGCTGCTAGGGTTAGGGAAGCCATTGAAGCTACCCAGAATATTTAATTGTTAAAATTCTTTTTATATGTCTGAATTTATACAAGATGTAAGGAGGCCCGCCAGAAGGCGGGCCTTTGAAGTTGATGTACTTAGGGGTATTTGTATCTGGCTGACCATCTGCCACCATTTTATGTACGATGTACGTTATATATTCAATTATGATGCTTGTCGGTTTTTTGAAAGCCGGTTTTTTCAAGGAGTCGTCCACCCTCTTCTCTTGATCGGCCTGTTTATAGCTTCTGGACTCAGTATCAATTTTTCTAAAAACAATTTCAAACGGGCAAAAAAGCTGGCCCTCATAGCCCTCGGACTGACCTCCTTTTCTGTCATCTTTTCGGTTGCCTCCGGGGGTCAATATTATATTATATGGCAGATCCTCCATAGTCTAGCTACCTGTATCGCCTTGGCTGCTTTCGTTAAATTTAAGGTCAAGTCTATTAAGATCCAGCAGCTTATTTACCTTGCCCTTACTTTGACTATGACCTTTGTTTTACCCGTTTTTATTCGTTATTACCACCTGGACCAACTTGCTCCCTCATGGCTCTTGCCTCTGGGTATGGGGTATAGGCGACCGGAGATACCGATAATGTTGGACTACATACCCTTAATTCCCCTAGGAGGTTTCTTTTTTCTTGGGGCAGCCCTAGCCCACGTTTTTTATCCGGAAGGCAAGGTGGAGAGAAGGTTTTTCCAGTCTAACTTTTGGTTACCCCTGCGTTTTACCGGCGAATATTCGCTCTATTTTTATGCTATTCACCAGCCCATCCTGATCTTTCTGATCTGGCTGTATGGTAAAATAGCCTTATGAAAGTAATCTGTCACAAGCACCGTGAGATCCAGGGGATCTCAGAAATACTCAGACTTTTTTATACCGACCTGGTTCAACAAGGACCGGGGGAATTGTCGGTTGAGGATGTCGGTCCTTTGAACCTTCCGGGAACTTTTTATAGCGAGCTGGATAGGGAGGTCACTCGGGAGGAGATGAGGGACCAAGATGATCAGAGCCAAGTCCTTGTGAGTAGCCGGCTTGAGGGGACTGATCTCAAAATGGAGAAAAAAGTGATTCCCTCTGCTATCCGGCGTGAACTTAAGCGGCAGGCTTATGGTATCTTAAGTCAGGCACTTGATGTTCACTATCCCTGGGGGTCTTTAACGGGGGTTAGGCCCGGCCAGGTTGCTTATCGGTCTTATCTGGAGCTAGGTTGCGACTTTGCCAAGGCTAAGAAAGATCTGGTGGAGAATTGGTATCTTGCACCGGATAAGGCAGACTTAGCCCTTGAAACGGCCTTAGCCGAAGAAGATATCTTACAAAAATGCGACTCCAACCTACCCATGCTCTATATTGGTATCCCTTTTTGCCGGACCCGTTGTGCCTATTGCAGCTTTATCACCAAGGACGCAACAGCCAAGTCAGCTAGGCTTGACCTCTATGTCGCGGCTTTGATTTCAGAAATTCGTGAACTGGCAGATTTTTTTGTGAGTCAAGGTAAAAGTTTTCAAGCTATCTATGTCGGAGGAGGGACTCCAACAGCCCTGCCGGAAGATCTTTTTTGCCAGCTCATGGAAGTTATTGACCGAGAAATTCCAAGGACAGACGGGGCAGAAATAACCGTTGAAGCAGGTCGCCCTGATTCGATCAGCAAGGGCAAGCTGGAGGCTATCAGGAGTCTCGGTCAAGTTAGGCTGTGCATTAACCCCCAGACTATGTTCGACCGTACCCTAGAGCTGATTGGTCGAGACCACACTGTGGCTGATGTTTACAGGTCCTACCATGATGCCCGCAGCCTAGGCTTTGATTCGATCAATATGGACCTCATCTTGGGCTTACCCGGTGAATCCGGCGAGGACTTTCTTTGTTCCTTAGACAAGCTATTAGAACTTGGGCCAGAGAGTATTACCCTGCACACCATGGCCATGAAAAAGTCTGCTTTTTTAGAGCAAAAATATAGGGAGAAATTTAGTAAACTTCGTTTTCCTGACCAGGCCATGTCAGTCGCCTTTAGTCGGGCTGTGAAGGAGCTCAAAAATAGGGGATACAAGCCTTACTATCTCTACCGGCAAAAAAATGTTCGAGGGGGCTTGGAAAATATCGGTTTTGCCCTGCCTGGTCATTTTTCAACCTATAATGTAGGAATGATGAGTGACCGGATCTCTGTCCTGGGACTAGGTTCCGGGTCAAGTTCCAAACTAGTCCAGGGGACCAGACTAGACCGCCTTTGCAACCCTAAGGATCTCAAGACCTATTGTGAAAGAATTTCCGAGATCAGCCAGAAAAAGCAGGACTTCTTTCAGACCCGTTCGATATAGTTTCATCTTTTGCTGAGCCCCTATAAAAACTTAAATGACGGTTTTCCTTTATTGGGTCTTTATTCAGTTGAGTTACCTAGTCGGAGTTTGTCTGACCCAAGTTTCCGGTTGAGCCCTTCAACCAAGCTGGAGAGTTCTTTCTTCTTTTTGTCGGCTAAAAGTTTTTGCTCCAGAGAATCTTTTTTTGCCTGCAAATCAAAGAGGGAAGGTTGAAAGCTGGCTTCTCCCTCGTCAACCAATTTATTGGCAGTGACAGCGAGTAGCCTGACAGGAGTCTGTTTGTCCCAGAGTTCCTCTAGCAGTTTGAGGGCAATCTTGCTGATTTCGTCAACTGACCTGACAGGGTCTCTCAGGCTTAGCTGTTTTGATGATACTTTAAAGTCAAAACTCTTGATTTGAATCTGGATAACATAGGCTAGCTTTTTAGCTTCTATCATCCGTTGGCTCACTTCTTCTGTTAAGGCGACAAGCTCTTTTTTAAGTTCCTTGTAGCTATTCAGATCTTCTTTGAAGGTTTGGCTGTTGCCAATGGACTTAGCTTCCGCCAGCTGGTCAAAACGGCTTACGGGGCTCCGGTCAAGTCCTCTGGCGTAGCAGCTAAGTGTCTTTCCTTGCTTACCCAGGTAAGAAAATAAAAAATCCGGATCTGCCCTAGCTATATCAGCGATAGTATTGATGTTTATGTCCCTCAACTTTTGAGCTGTAATCTTACCAACATAAAGGAGATTTGTGATGTCTAGGGGCCAGACGATATTTTCTATTTGCGACCGGGGGATAACTGTTGTAGCATCCGGCTTTTTAAGGTCGCTTGCCAGCTTGGCAAAAACCTTATTGAAAGAAACCCCAACGGATATGGTGATCCCGATTTCTTTTCTGACCCTATGGCGAATCCGGTCAGCCAGTTCATGGGGACAGCCTGCAAATTGATGCCAGGTAGAAGAGACATCCAGGTAGCTTTCATCAATGCTGAAAGGCTCTACATAATCTGTGTAGTCTAAGTAGATTTGGTTGATTTTCTCGGAGTATTCTCGGTAGAGCTCATGGTGGGGCGGCACAAGGGTGAGGCCAGGGCACTTACGCCTGGCTTCACTAATAGTTTCAGCTGTCTTTACCCCAAAACTTTTGGCTATCTCGTTTTTGGCAAGAATAATACCGTGGCGGTTTTCGGGATCGCCAGCCACAGCCATTGGTATATCTTTAAGAGACGGCTTGAGTAGGATTTCGACAGAGGCAAAGTAGCCATTGCAGTCGCAGTGTAGGATGACCCTTTCCTCTTTCATAACCATATCTCTCTTGACCTTGAGGTAAATGGGCTGGTCGCTTGCTAATTAAAATGACTCTGTCTGTCGGTCAGACGGTCTGCAACCGTACGGACATCAGACCCCATAATTAAGGCCAAGTCGCCCTCTTGGAGTGTTTCTCTAAGATAACTTTCAAGTTTAGAAAGATCAGAGAAAAACAGGGCCTGAGTTCCAAGTTCCTCGATTCGGTCGGCTATGCTCTTGGCTGAAAAGGAGTGGTCTTTTTCCCGGTCGTCATAAACTTCCATCAAAATCGGGTGGTCGGCTGCAGCCAGGGCTTCAACAAAACCGTCAGCTAGACCCTTGGCCCTGCTGTAGGTGATCGGTTGAAAGATGGCATAAATTTCCCGGTGGGGAATCTTTTGGGCAGCTTCGAGGGTAACCTTGATGGAATCCGGGTGGTGGGCATAGTCGGCGATAATCCTCGCTCCATTGTAAGTTCCGGTTTCAGTAAAACGACCTTCTGCTCCGGTGAACTCGGCCAGGGCTTTTTGGCTGGACGAACTGTCAGCTCCGTTTAAGTAGGCACAGGCTATAGCAGCTAAGGCATTGTCGACGTTGAATTTACCGGGAATCCTGAGCTTGAAGTCACCAAAAAACTTACCACGGAGGAATACCGTAAAGTGTGGGTAGCCATCTTTGAAATCCAACTTTCCACAGCAGAAGTCAGGCTCCTGACCCTGCCAGCTATCTCCTTCGTAACCAAAGGTGACAACTTGTAACTGGCCTTTTAGACCGGGATTCTTTTGGTAGGCTAAGTCTAGGACTTGAGGGATCAGAGGGTCAAAAGCCGGTATGACCAGGTTTGATCCGGCATCTAGGCGGGCGATAAACTCAGCAAAAACCTCTATGACATCTTCGATAGTCGGGTAAATATCAACATGGTCATGGTCGATATTCAGGACAGCGGCTGTCGTGGAATAAAAGTGAAGGAAAGACCTACCAAATTCGCAGGCTTCAGATACCATTAAGTTATGATTGGAACCGGCCCTTACTGTTGTTTTAAACTGCTTTAATTCGGCTCCCAGATGGACAGTCGGGTCAAGACCGGCTTCAATTAAGATGAGCGAGCACATAGCGGTTGTTGTTGTCTTGCCGTTGGTCCCGGATATGTTGATCGATTGCTTAAATTGTCGATTGATCAGGCCCAGGTAGACGGCCCTTTCCAGCTGGGGAATGCCGAGTTCAGCAGCCTTGAGCCGCTCCGGATTATCTGCCGGAATAGCCAGGGTATAGACGATAGCATCCGGCCTGTAGTTTTCAATATTAGCTGCCTTTTGATCGTAGTTGACCATAATGCCCAGAGACTCTAAATAATCGGTCCGAGCGTTGTGATGGAGGTCAGATCCGGCTACCTCAAAGCCATGCTTCTTTGCCAGTTCGGCCAGACCGCACATGGAAATACCCCCTATTCCGACGAAATAGAGGCGTTGGTTTTTATCCGATAAGAGGTCATGTAGCTCTTGGTTTACTTGATCTTCCTGCTTGTTCATAGTCCTTTAGCAGCTCCTTTACCGTGTTAAGAATATTTTAGCACAGCCTGGGGATAATACTAAATTTTAGGCTGTAGGTGGCGGTGTCAAGTTATTTATCATTAATCGATTTTTCTTCGATGATCCACATAAGCCCTAGACGACAACGACTAGCTTCATTAGCGACTTCAAGCTAATATGACCTATTTTGTGTATAATTATATGTAAAAAAATCGGGATCAAGGACAGTATGAAGGTAGTATTGATAACAGGGGCCTCCGGAGGGATAGGCCTGGCCATGACGCGAGCTTTTATAGAGGAGGGGTATAAGGTATACGCCCACTACTATAAGTCTGATCGGGAATTAAAAGATTTGAGCCGGACGGAAAGGCACCTAACTTTGGTTCAGGCTGATCTTATGACAGAGTCGGGCGTCAACCAACTTTTTGATCAAATCTCAGAGAGCATCAATGTTCTCATAAATAATGCGGCTGTTGCTGAATTCAGCCTGTTTGATAAAATAAGCGGGCCACAATGGGATCGAGTGTTGTCTTTGAATCTCAGGTCTTATTTCTTGTGTGCCCAAAAAGCCTTTCCGACCATGGTACACAAAAAAGCCGGGTCGATTATCAACATCAGTTCCATTTGGGGACAAACGGGTGCCAGTATGGAGGTTCATTATTCGGCAGCCAAAGCGGGAGTTATCGGATTAACCAAGGCTTTGGCCAAAGAACTTGCCCCCAGCGGTATCCTGGTCAATGCAATCGCACCGGGTGTGATTGATACAGCTATGCTGGATGATTTAGACGATGAGGCTCGAGACCTTCTTAAAGAAGAGATTCCCTTGGGTCGCTTTGGACAGCCTCGAGAAGTGGCTGAACTTGCAGTTTACTTGGCTCGGCAGACCTATATAACTGGTCAAGTTATTAGTATAAATGGTGGATTGTTAATCTAGTATGGAAAAGAGTTACTATGCCTTGGTTAGGAAACACTTGGCCAAGTTTGATTATGATTCGGCAGAATTTGCGGAAAAATACCAATTTGATGGCAACCTGGGAGCCATTTATACCCGCTTCGGAACAACCTTTAGGGCTTGGTCACCTGTTGCTAGCTTGGTAGAAGTCCTCTATTACGGGATTTGGCAGGAGGGGCAGGATATTCCGGAAGAGCCCCTAGAGGTTTGGCAGATGACTCAAGGTCCATCGGGTACCTGGGAGTTTCAGCTGGAGGGTGATTTCCACTATGCTATCTACCGTTACCAGGTAACATATTTTACCGGAGAGAAGAGAAGTTGTGTTGATCCCTACGCTAAGGCGGTGACTGTTAATTCCGGTCATTCTGTTGTGATGCACATGGCACGGACTGATCCGGCTCACTGGTCTTTCGAAAAAAGAATATTTACCAAGGCCAGAGATGCTATTATCTATGAAGCCAGTGTCCGTGACCTGACCATGGATCCCAAAACAGATATTGTTTACAAGGGTAAATTTTTAGGGCTGACGGAAACAGGTCGAGTAAACCAAGAGGGACAGGCTGTCGGTATAGACTATATTGCCGGTTTAGGGATAAGTCATTTACAACTTATGCCTTTTTTTGATTTTGCCACGGTTGATGAAGAAAAAAGCAAGAGTGAATATAACTGGGGTTATGACCCAGTCAACTATAATGTGCCGGATGGCTCTTTTGCAACAAACCCTTACGACCCGGCTTGCCGAATTAGAGAGCTCAAGATGATGGTCCAGGCGATCCATGATAAGGGCCTTTCGGTCATTATGGATGTAGTCTACAACCACGTTTATGATGTTGCCGGACACCCTTTTACGGTGATGGTACCGGGATACTACTTTCGCCACCTGCCCAATGGTTACTTGGCTAATGGGACTTATTGCGGCAATGAGATCGCTTCGGAACGCAGCATGGTTAGGACCTACTTGGTTGATAGCGTCCTCTACTGGACAAATGAGTATAATATCGACGGTTTCCGCTTCGACCTGATGGGGATTTTGGATGTTACAACTATCCGGACTATGAGGGAAAAGTTGAGTGAGATCCATCCCGAGATCTTTATGCTTGGGGAAGGCTGGAATATGGGGGATGTCTTGCCAGTTTGGGACCGGGCAATACCCGAAAATTCAGCTAAGCTTCGTGGCGTTAGTTTTTTTGATGATGAATTTCGTAATGCCATTAGGGGCAATGTCTTTCATGGTGACTCTCGAGGTTTTATCAGTGGCCTTTGCCGCGACTATAATTTTTGGAATTTTGAGGTCCTATCGCAGCGTTACTCTGACCCCAACCAGATGATCCGCTATGCCGAAGCCCATGATAACTACACCTTGTTTGATCAAATTCAGACAGCTTTGCCTGGACGATCCATGGATGAATATATTAGACGGCAAAATTTAGCAAATTCAATCATTGTTTTAGGACAAGGCATTCCCTTTGTTCACTCCGGCCAGGAGTTCCTGCGAACTAAGTTTGGTAACTACAATAGCTATAATGAGGCAGATACGATCAATCAAATTGACTGGTCACAGATAGGACGTCAGTCGGTCGATTACTTTAAGGACCTCGTCCGGATGCGTAAGGGCTATCCGATTTTTAATTACAAGAGCTTTGCTGAAATCTTAGACCATGTGGAAATTAATTTTTTATCGGATAACCTGCTTAAAATGCGGATCAAAAATGGCAAGTACGATTTCTGGGTATTTTTTAATGCTTATGAACAGAACAGCTACACCTTGATTGATGCCGGTGAGTACCGGGTCTATTTTTGGGACAACAAATCTTATCTCGATAAGGAAGAAACCTGGGTTTGCAAAGAGGGCAAGAACAACATAACGATTAGCGGCCTTTCCACCTTGGTTTTATCCAAAACCAAGTGCCTTTAGCTGGTAGTTATCTAGATTTTGTCAAACCTATTTTGGCCCTGATGTAAGTTAACTGAATGCAAGGTCAAAAATAGAAAAAATCACTAAAGTCAAGAGAGCTTTTAAGGAGGAAAAATGGCTTCCTAGACGGGTTTCCAACGGAAGAAAACTTTTTACTGTTAAACGTTTACAAGAATATTTAATTTTGCTATTCTTTGTTTGTGTAAGAATTCACACGCAATAATAAATTATTAAGAACATAGGAGGATAAATTATGAAAGGTTATGCAATGCTGAGTATCGGAAAAACAGGCTGGATCGAAAAAGAACGTCCTGCTTGCGGACCGGACGACGCAATCATAAGACCCTTAGCTCTCTCTCCCTGTACATCCGACGTACACACTGTTTGGGCTGGTGCTTTAGGTGAAAGGCACAATATGATTTTAGGCCATGAAGGCTGTGGTGTGGTTGATGAAGTTGGTTCCAACGTCAAAGACTTTAAACCTGGCGATAGAATCATGGTTGCTGCTATTACACCTGACTGGCAGTCAGTTGCAGCCCAAGAAGGTTACCCCATGCACTCTGGCGGTATGCTGGCTGGTTGGAAATTTTCCAACTTTAAAGATGGTGTGTTCGGTGAATATTTCCACGTAAACGATGCAGACGGTAACTTAGCTCACTTACCGGACAGCCTCTCCCCAGCAGAAGCATGCATGCTCTCTGACATGATTCCTACAGGCTTCCACGGTGTTGAACTGGCTGATGTTAAATTTGGTGATACCGTCTTAGTTATCGGTATTGGCCCTGTTGGCCTGATGTCCGTTGCAGGTGCAAACCTCAGAGGTGCTGCTCGGATTATTGCTGTTGGTACCAGACCAAATTGTATCGAAGTTGCTAAAGAATATGGCGCAAAAGAATTTATCAACTACAAAGATGGTGACATCGCTGAGCAGGTCATGGAATTAACAAACGGCAAGGGCGTTGACAAAGTTATCGTTGCCGGTGGTGACAATGATACTTTTGAAACTGCTGTTAAAGTTGTTAAACCAGGCGGAACCATTGGTAATGTTAACTACTTAGGCGAAGGTACCTACATCAAGATTCCACGCGTTGAGTGGGGTGTTGGTATGGGTCACAAAAAGATCGTCGGTGGTTTGATGCCTGGTGGTAGAGCTCGTCTCGAAAAATTAGGTGCCCTGGTTACTTCCGGCCGTGTTGATGTATCCCTGATGCTGACACACCGCTTCCAAGGCTTTGAGCACGTTGAAGATGCTCTCATGCTGATGAAAGAAAAACCCAGAGATCTGATCAAACCGGTTGTAGTCTTATAATCTAATTAAAACAGTTTAAGCAAAGAAGGTGCGTGGAGCTTAGCTTTTACGCACTTTCTTTTTGTCAAGGGTGAGAGAAAAATGAAAATACTAATAATTTCCGGTTTTTTAGGAGCTGGCAAGACAACTTTTATCAAGGCCATGGCTAAGGCCACGGGCAGGGAATTTGTCATAGTAGAAAATGAATTTGCCGAAGAAAATGTCGATAGTAAAGTTCTTTCCCAGGACCAGGCCCTGGCGGAGATGGAAATCGTCGAATTATCTGAGGGGTGTATTTGCTGTTCGCTCAACCTTGATTTTTCTTTTTCAGTCATGACTATTGCTAATACACTCAATCCTGACTACCTAATTGTAGAACCGTCCGGTGTGGCCCAGCCAACCAACATTATCAAGAGTTTGGCGAAAATTCAGTATGATAAGGTTTCCCTCCTAGCTCCGGTGACCATCATCGACTATCAAAATTACCTGGGGCAAAAGCGAGATTTTTACAACTACTTTCAAGACCAGTTGATTGCTGCAGGAACCCTTGTCTTGAGCAAATCCGAAGAGCTATCACCGGAAGACTTTGACCGGGTGAGAGAAGAACTTGATGTCCCTTCAGATGTCGCCTTCCCAACCAGTCATTATAGTCATTGGGCTAAGGATGATTGGTTAGCCCTCTTGGAAAAAGACTTTACCGGTGATGATATCTATAAGGTTGGCCAACGTTTTATCCAGAGAAAAATTGCCCGTGAGGCAGACAGAGATTTAACAAGTATGACCCTAGACCGGTTGACCTTTACCAACCCGGACCAGGTTTATGCCTTTATGGAAGACCTGATGCTGGATAAGTATGGTCAAGTTGTGAGGTCAAAGGGTTTCGTTCGGGCAAAAAATGATCTGATCCACGTGGAATTGGTCGAAAAGCAGTTCAGCCTTACAGGCTTAAGCCCGGAGGATGAGGCGAACCTTATTGCCTCCCAGGACGAGATGGATCTTGAAGGACAAGATGCCGACTATGATATATCTAAATTGGTCATAATCGGCAAGGGACTCGATAAAAAAGCCATCAAGGAGGCCCTATCTGACGCGGCCAAGTGACGGCCTACAAGTGCTTGTCACAGTGAGAGTCTAGGTCGATTGCTATGAGAGACTACAAGGCAACGGTAAGCGTCTGAATGGGAGCTGCAAGAGTCTGAATGAGCTGACTGGTTTGACTGATCTGAATGGCAGGAAAGTTAAGATGGTAAAGATTTGAAAATTACCATCTTGCTATTAGTGCCAGAGCCAAGGCCAAACTGGTCAAAAATCCAAGACGGTAACAAATAAAAAAATTACCATCCTATCAAAATTGCCGTCGTAACCTGCAGTATGCCTGCTTTTCCAAGCAGACCCTTTTAAAAAAAATGTTTTGACATAATACAAATCATTTGATAATATATCGAGGCAGTTAATTGCGACAGCAAGATTTGCGGGATTAACTCAGTGGTAGAGTGTCACCTTGCCAAGGTGAAAGTCGCGAGTTCGAATCTCGTATCCCGCTCCAGTACAATGACCGCAATTTCTAAGAGATTGTGGTCATTAATTTTATCGGCACCATAGCCAAGTGGTAAGGCCGGGGTCTGCAAAACCCCTATTCTCCAGTTCAAATCTGGATGGTGCCTCCATAAAAAGACGACAGACGGGATATAATCCGCTAGTCGTCTTTTTTAATGCCATGATCCTTTGACTTAACTATATGAATCATATGCATCCGTAGACTCTTTCACTATCGCTCTGCGATGTAATCGAGCCCTTTGTGTATTCATCGAAAAAAATTTGTCCAAATCTATACAGTACCTGTTGATTGATATATACTATGTAGAGCGATGTACGCAGAAAGAGAAGGGTTGGCTCTTAAATGAAAAACAGGATGGTCCCGGTATGAATGAAGAATGGGTATCGCAAATTAAGAGGGGAACATTGGAGTATGTCCTCATGC
Source organism: uncultured Clostridia bacterium (assembly GCA_947254895.1). Taxonomy (GTDB): domain Bacteria; phylum Bacillota; class Clostridia; order Saccharofermentanales; family DTU023; genus UBA5436. The sequence goes on along the minus strand of CAMYEY010000004.1, from coordinate 24,258 downwards.
TCTTAATACGGCAGCAAGACCGTTATGGTTATGATTTAATCCAGATACTTAATGATTATCCCATGCTTAAGACTCAGGAAAGCACCATCTATCCACTGCTTCGAAGATTATTGAAAAAGGGCTATTTGGAGTCCTATTGGCAAAATCTTGATGAAGGAACACCGGCTAGAAAATATTATCGTATAACGCAAAAGGGCCTCGTTTATGTACAACACTTAGATAGCGATTGGCAAAGGCTCGTTCAAAGTATTTCCAAATTGGGAAAGGGTACAAAAAATGTGTAAAAAACTCAGTAAGGGCCTAGAACGGTACCTATCACAAGTAGATCGTTATTTAAAACATCTACCTGCCTCAGAAAAGACCGATATTTTATGTGAACTTAAAAGTTCTTTTTACGAGCGCTTGAACAAGGGTCAAAGTGAAGAAGAAATCCTTGCTGAAATGGATCCACCAAAGGTACTTGCCATGAATTATTTAGGAGAATCCATAGTTCAAAACAAAAGATTTTCGTTTTCACAATTCATAAAAGTATTCGCTTTTTATTCCCTTGCTTCAGTGGCTTGGATATCAATCATTCCAACACTTGCGGTTTCAGCAGTATCCTTTATTCTAGCAGGTGGTCTTAGTATTTTGGGAGGGGTCTTAGGCTTTATAAAAGGAGTCGTAGGCAATACTTTCTTAAAAAATATAACTTTTATGTTTTTTACACATGAAATCTCAGGTGTCCCTGCATTATTAGCAGGACTCTTTTTGGCTATCATTTTTGTTGTCTTGGGGGCATTGTGTTGGAAAGGAACAGTGAGAACCGTTCAATACCTTCAAAAACAATCATGGAAGTTGAAGCACTGTAATGGGGAAGGTTAGTCTATGGCTTTTCTTGTTCATCCATCCTGCTCCTTACACTGTCGAAGACATCAGTTTTAGAAATAGGTTTCTGGCTGGACGATGATCTTGGCCTTTGCTTTGATAGGAATAACAAGAAGGTAATTTTTAAATCGTTACCATCTTAGCCTTGCTGTCATTAAGCTTGCCCCACACCAGAGCAAACCATCTATACAATAAATTGCCACGGTTGCTAATGCTTTTTATCCTTGATTTTTCAACCTGGATCCTTACAATAAAATAGTCAAGGGAATTTTAGAAAGACCTGTGGAGGTGAACACATGGCTCAACATAGTCTGTCCTCGGTAGACCTGCTTCTTCAGGGGGGCCTCTATTACAATAGTTATGTAAAAAGCTTTAGGCCTGCGGATATCTGGATTAATCAGGGAAAGATCTTCTATATCGATGAGAATAAAGATGGTGGAGAAAGTTTGACTGCACATGAAGTGGTGGATATCACTGGTAAGTGGGTAGTTCCGGGCTTTATCGACAGTCATATGCATATCGAAAGCTCCATGCTTACACCGGCCCGTTTTGGTGAGCGCATGGCTCAGTGTGGTGTGACAACCTTGGTGGCGGAGCCTCATGAGATGGCCAATGTTGCCGGTGTTGATGGTATTCGGGCCATGATTGTAGCCGGAGAAGAGGCTCCAATTGATATCTTGTATGGCATTCCGTCTTGTGTTCCAGCTACAAATTCGGAATTGGAAACCACGGGTGGTGTCATCAGTGCTGAAGATATGAAGTCTCTTTTGGATGAGGACAAGGTCGTCTGTGTCGGTGAAGTTATGAATTACCGAGAGATTATCCGTCCTAATAACTTGGAAATTAGCAAGTTCATTGATTATGTTCACAAAGTTCGGCCGCATTTCCCGATAGAGGGCCATTGTCCGCAATTAGAGGGCTTAGACCTGGCTAAGTTTTTGTCTGTAGGTATCGGTTCTGACCATACTGAACATGATATAGAGGGTTTTCGCCAGCGCTTTCTTATGGGCATGTTTGTTCAAATTCAAGAGAAGACCTTATCACGAGAACTCCTGGACCTTATTGAAGAACTCAATGTTTACGAACAATTTGCTTTTGTCACTGATGATGTTATGCCTGATACTCTATATCGAATAGGACACTTGGACCATATTGTCAGACGTGCTATTAGTATGGGTTTAAAGCCGGAACAGGCTTTTTATAACGTATCTTTGACACCGGCCCGACGGATGAATCTTACTGACCGTGGTGCTATTTCACCTGGTAAGTTAGCAGATCTTGTTGTTTTAACAAATCCCGAGACAGTCGCTATCGATAGGGTGTATAAGAATGGTGAGTGTATCCACAAACAGGGAGATCAGACCCTAGCCAAAGAGAAAGAAAGAAAAGCATCTACTTTCCCAAAACGCTTTAACCATAGTATCAAACTTCAACCGGTGACCCCTTCCGTCTTTGAAAATGCCGGTATTGCTGCAAGTGACTTAGCCGGGAAAAGCCAGGTTAAGGTTCGGGTCATGCAAATTAATAACGGTACTACTAAGACTACAGAAATCCATCGAACCCTGCCTGTAATAGACGGTAAAATTCAGTGGGAAGATTCAGACCTTCTTCTCGTTGCTAGCTTGGAACGTTATGGTAAGGATGGAAGTATCGGTTTTGGTTTTGTTACAGGTAACTGTCATAAGCAGGGTGCCATCGCCTCCAGTTATGCCCATGATAACCATAATGTTTTGGTAGCAGGTAAGAGCCTAGCAGCCATGGCTTTTGCAGTAAATAGGTTAATCGAGCTTCAAGGTGGCTGGGTTGTGACAGATCCTAGCGGAGAACAGATTGCTGCTGAATTGCCCCTGCCCATAGGCGGTATTATGGCAGATTATCCGGTTTCAGAAGTAGGGGAGAGGACAGAGCGAGTTCGACAAGCGATCGAAAATCTGGGCTACCAACATTACAACCCCTTTATGTCTTTTGGAACCTTATCTTTGACTGTGAGTCCATCCCTAAAACTTACCAATAAGGGTTTGGTTGATGTTAAGAAGAGCCTTGTTGTACCCCTAATCGTTGAGTAATTGTTAAGTAAGCTTTGAACGAGCATTGCATAAGTGAGGAGAATTTTTATGACCAAGAAAGAACAGACCAAAGAAAAAGGTCTATCAGGCTTTTTTCAGCTGAAGCAGCATGGGACCACTGTCAAGACGGAGATCTTAGCCGGTCTTACGACTTTTTTGACCATGGCCTATGTTTTGGGAACCATTCCTAACATGATGTCGGCGACAGGCATGGTGCCGGGTGCAATTCTGACGTCTATGATCTTGTTGATTATAGTAACTTCGGTTGCCATGGGCATTGTTACGAATAGGCCCTTTGCTCTAGCTCCGGGGCTTGGAAGTGTTGCTATTGTGTCGGGCATGGTGGCCCATGAAGGTCTTACCTTGGAAGTGACGAGTGCCATCATTATTATTTCCGGTGTACTCTTCCTTCTTATTTCTTATTTAGGGCTTCGTGATAAGGTCGTTAATGCCATCCCTAGGAGCCTCAAACAATCTGTCAGTGCAGGTGTTGGCCTTTTCATTGCCATGTTGGGCGCTCGTAATGCCGGTTTGATTATAGCCCAAGAAGGGCGTAACCGTCTGACTTTTGGTGATCTTACAGCTCCTTCAGTTGTCCTGTGTCTCATTGGTTTTATCCTGATTTTGGTTTTTCGCCAACTCCGTATCCAGGGCTATATGATTATTGCCATACTTCTTGCAACTATCATCGGTATCCCCATGGGTCTTACAACCCTACCTGATAAGTGGTTTGTTTTACCGGAAAATCCCTTTACTCATCTCGGCAAAATGGATTTTGTAGGTGCCCTGAATGTGGCCTATATTCCTTTCCTCATTGCCTTATTTGTGCCGGATTTCTTCTCTACCTTGGGAACAGCCTTGGGTGTCGGTGGTAAGGCTGGCTTCTTAGATGAAAATGGTAATCTTCCCGGTATTGACCGTGTCTTCAAAGTGGACGCAACTGCTACAGTTTTGGGTGGCTTCTTTGTCATGCCCTGTATGACGACTTACTTAGAGTCTTCGGCAGGTGTTGAAGCGGGAGGCAAGACAGGCCTAACGTCGATTTCAACCTCTTTCTTCTTTGCCCTGACCTTGCTTTTTACACCTGTGGCTCTTATGATTCCGAGTGCTGCGACGGCTCCCGCCCTCATCATAATTGGTGTGGGTATGTTAAATTCCATGGCGAAGATTGATTATAATGATTACACAGAGTCCTTCCCGGCTTTCCTGTGTATAGCCTTTACGGTCTTTGCCAATAATATTGCAAATGGTATCTGTGTAGCTATTCCTACCTATGTAATCCTGAAGATTGCTAAGGGAGATTTCAAAAAGATTCCTGTGTCCATGTATGTTTTGTGCGTGGTTTGCTTCCTGTATTTTGCCTCGATCATCATGAAATAGCGTAGTCTTCCGGCTTGCAGCTGGACTGTGCTACTGATAATTCACAAAGGCATATAAGGAAGACTTTTGCCGCTCTTAAAAGTCTAGGCTAGTCAAAAGAAAAGTCCTGTTTGATGATAGAGTCACGCAAGTGGGTCATGGAAGAGGAGAAGGGGAGGTCTAGCAGGTTCTTAGCCGGTAGCCAACGGAAGGAGTCTGCGCTCTCTTTGAGGAGATTTTTGGCAGGGGCTGGTGGGTTTTCTCCTGGCCGATCGCTGATGATAGCGACATAGGGCTCTATATTCCAAACAAGATGGGAAAAGACATGACGGTAACCCTCTAACTTGCGGAGGGAAAAGACTCGGTAGCCCTTGCTTTCTAAGTAACTTTTGCTTTCCTCAGACTCTCGCAAACCTTCCAGTAGAGGAAATTGCCAAAGGCCTCCGAGGAGTCCCTTGGACGGTCTTTGCTCCACAGCAAAGCTTTGCAGGTCTTTATGGTAAAGGATAAGGAGGCTATAATACTCTTCCCTTTTGGCAATTTTATCTTTGGCCAGAGGAAAGTCGTAAACGCTGTTATAAGCCAAAGCGAGGCAGTCTTGGCTTAAGGGGCAGACCTGGCAAACGGCTGTCTTGGCTTGGCAGATTAGGGCTCCTAGTTCTATAAGGGCTTCGTTTAGAGGGCCGGCTTGAAAACTTTGCTTACTGTAAAGGTCGTTTTTGTCTGAGTTTTCGTTTGCAGTCCAATCATCTTTTTTGCTTAAAGCTTCCATGGCAGAGCTTAAGTGATTTTGGCAGGCTTTCAGAGACTTGGGCTCACCGGCTGTCCACTCTATCTGATTTAGACGACTTAAAACCCTTAAAACATTAGCGTCAACGGCACCAACCGCTTGACCGGAGGTATAAGAAGCGATAGCGGCAGCAGTATAAGGACCAATCCCGGGAAGCTTGAGGAGTTTTTTATAGCTGGTGGGGAGAGAAGCCCCGTGTTCCTCTGTTATAAGACGGGCGGTTTTGAGGATGTTTCGAGCTCGAGCATAATAGCCTAGGCCTTCCCAGGCTTTAAGGACTTGGGCTTCGGATGCCCGGGCCAGGTCTTGTACCCTAGGCCATTTGGCCATCCAGGCTTCAAAATAAGGGATGACAGTATCGACCTGGGTCTGCTGGAGCATAATTTCGGATATCCAGACCTTATAAGCCTCACGAGGCGTGGTCCGCCAGGGCAAGTCGCGTTTGTGCTGATTAAACCAGTCCATGAGGTGGGTGTGGATTCTGTAGAGCCTTTGCTGATTTATTGTTTGCTTTATATTTCCCATAGCAGTTCTCATTGTAATAGATTTCCATGGAAAAACCAGCCATGGATACAGTCGGGCTTTGGTGATGGGGGTTTTAGTAAGATGGTAACTTTAAAATCGTTACCATCTTTCTTTTCCTGCCAGACGATCCACTCCCCGATAGCAGCTCAGCTAGTCTGTTCTCTAGTAATAGCCTTGTAAGATTTTACGAGAAATTTGTCTGGTATGTTATTCTGTTCTATATAAAACATTTCTTTTAACTAGATTTCTAGCCCCCTTACTGCAATGTAGGAGAGTGATAGGATGAAAAAGCAGTTTCTAAAAGTTTATAGCCTTGTCCTATTCTTGGTCGCTTGTTTTCTTGTGGCTTGTCAGGAACAAACTTTACCCCTTAAAGATTCTTTGGACTTTAAGAAGGTGGAGCCCTCCCATAAAGTTGTGACACAGACAAAAGGGCAAAATGATGATCAAAAAGAAACTTTAAAAGTTAATCCAACTAGTGACCGCTACGGGAATAAATTTATTGAAAAGGACGGTCACCGGATTCAATATAATGAAAATGTTGTTAACGGGGGCATCGACTTAAGCCCTCCGGAGGAAAATCCGGGGTTAGGGCGCGAAGCTGGTCAGATTCTTGATAATAGTACAGAAAAAGTCTTATTGGATGTTCCTCAAATCGTTCAAAGAGAATGGAATTGGTGTGCCCCAAGCACGGTTAGCATGATGCTGGCCTACCGCGGAATCAATGTGGATCAAGCTCAGTTAGCTGTGGAAATGCAAACAAATGAATCTTTTGGTACTCATAATGCCAATGCAATCCGTATTTTAAACCGATACCTGTTCGGCTATGACAATCCGACAGAAGGAGCGGCCGGTTACCGTTTGGCGACCGTGAAAGACCCCTCTCCAAATTCAGAGGATATGCACCTATTTAAGGAAAGGCTCAAAAAGGATATTGATGACGGTTACCCCCTCTACTTTACTTTTGAGGTGTCAAGTATTTACGACAACCTCGGCTATTCAGGCGAACACAATGTCACCTTGGTCGGATATGGTATGAATGATGAAGGTACAGATATAGCATCCGTCTATTTTCTTGACCCTTCTTACAGGGTTCAAGATCCAGATTATGGAGCCTTGAAAAAAGTTAGCCCTGAAAACTTGTTGAAGGCCATGATGCCCTGCCTTGAACCTAACTATGCTTGGTAAAGTGACTAAGGAATTTAAAGGCGGTAACAGAATAAAAGTTACCATCTTTTAATGGCCAGAATCCGGCCAGCAAACACGGTACAAAAAAATCTTGATTGAGGATAAAAAAAGGCATAGACTAAAGAAGGGTTAGCCTAGACTAACAGGAGAGGTAGACTATGATTAAAATAAATAATTTACATAAATCCTATGGTTCCGGTTCAGAAAAAATTGAAGTCCTTAAAGGGATGAGTTTCGAACTTGAAGAGGGTAAGATGATGTGCCTCTTAGGTCCTTCCGGTTCCGGGAAATCCACTATTCTCAATGTTTTGGGTGGTCTCGAAAGTATTGATGAGGGGAGTGTGGAGGTCTTTGGCCAAGAGCTAAGCAGAATGAAGAAAAAAGACTTGGAACTGTATCGTCGCAATAGTCTGGGCTTCGTTTTTCAATTTTATAATTTGGTCAGTCACCTCAATGTCTATGAAAATATTGAGGTTGGCAAATACTTGTCGAACAATCCTCTGGAAATAAACAGCTTGATTGATGATTTAGGCTTAAGAGACCATGTTCAAAAATATCCCAATGAAATATCCGGTGGTCAGGCCCAGAGGACATCGATAGGACGGGCTATGGTTAAGCGACCTAAACTCTTGATTTGCGATGAGCCGACTGGGGCATTGGATTATGAAAGTGCTAGGGAAGTTTTGATTTTAATTGAAAAATTAAACCAGATCTATGGTTCGACTGTTATTATTGCAACCCATAATAGTCAAATTGCCAAAATGTGTGACTTTATCCTCTCAATCCATAATGGGACAATCAAATCTTTGGAGGAGAATAAGGACAAAATACCCGCAAGGGAGGTGACCTGGTAATGAAAAATCCCCTACTGAAAAGAGTGGCCAGGCAGATGGTTAGGAGTCCCGGGAAGGTGTTACCGATATTCCTAGCCATGGTTTTTATTGTCGTTTTTGCCTCCTCTTTTTTTACTTCCCAGGATTCGGTTAAGGTCCTCTATTATCAACAATTAGAAGAAGGAAAAATTGAAGATGGCCAGTTTACGACGATTTCTCCTTTGTCAGATAGCTTGAAGAACAAACTGGAAGAGGAAGGGGTTAAAATTTACCGGAATTTTAATCTGGAGCTCTCCCATGAATCAGATAAAAAATTAAGAGCTTTTCAAAATCGAAAAGCTATTGATATTCCGCAAATTCTCGAGGGGAGACTGGCGGAAGGCAGCGGAGAAGTTGCCATCTCTGGTAACTACGCTAGGGCTAACCAGATTAAGGTCAATGATCGGATTAAATTAGAGGGAAAGGATATGCTTGTGACGGGACTTATCTCCCTGCCGGACTATTCATCTATCCTCAAAAGTAGGGATGACCTTGTTATGGATACCGGCCATTATGGAACTTGCCTGATCGATGAAAAAGCTTTTGACTCTTTTTCGGATTTACCAGTTCGCTACACTTATGTTTACCACACAAATATCAGCTTGGATAGGCAGGAGGGAAGGGACAAGTTAAAGGATTTGGTTAGGTTGATCAATCAAGAAAACCTAGCTATAGATGGGGTCATTCAGCAGGATAACCACTGCATTACCTATCTCATGGACGACATGGGGGGAGATGTACCGACGATGACGACCTTCATGGTGATCTTGTTTGTAGCTCTTGCCTTTATCAGTGCTGTTCAGGCGAAAAGCCTAATCGAAAAAGAAGCACCTGTCATTGGGACCCTGATGGCATCAGGTTATAAGAAAAAAGAACTCCTAATAGTCTATATGATGACTCCCTTTATCTTGGCCCTATCGGCCGGTATCCTGGGTAATGTTCTTGCCTACTCTTATATCTATAAACAGTATGTCCAGCTCTATTACCACAGCTTTGATTTACCGAATTTTCAGCCTGTTATCAGCCCAAGGTCATTTTTCATTACCTGCATCATTCCACTCCTGATCTACTTATTGGTCAACCATCTTATCATTTCTAAGAGTTTGCGCTTTAAACCCTTGGATTTTTTGCGAGGCCGCCTCAGAAAAGAAAAGAAGAAAAGCAAAATCAACTTAAGTTTTTTAGCTTTCATGAATAAATTTCAAGTTAGAGTCCTGCTCGATAATAAATTGAATGTGGCAGCTCTTCTCTTCGGTATCTTTTTAGCCAATATGCTCTTAGTTTATGGACTTTCCATTCAGCCGGTTTTCAACCACTATGCCCAGAACATGAAAGATACGATGAAATATAATTATACCTATTTTGTGAAAGCTGAAGACAAAGAACTTACCGCAGAAAAAGCCACTATCTTGCCGGTCGAACTGGTTGATCAGGAGGATAAAAAGGTGCAGATTTTTGGCCTGGACCAGGAGTCTAGGTATCAGGTTGGAAACTGGAATGACCTTAAAGAAAATGAGATTGCTGTTTCCCAAGGTTTTTTGCAAAGGTTTTCTTGTCAGATAGGTGACCGAATTAAGGTCAGAGAACCCTACAATAGCAAAGAAATAACCTTGTTGATCAAAGAAGTCGATAGGGAAAATAATTTATTTCAGTTGTTTACTAAGAGGGAATATGTTAACAAGATGGTTGATAAAAAGCCGGACTATATGAATGCCTATCTTAGCAATGAAAAATTAAATCTACCTAAGGACCAGGTGATTTCGGTCATCGATAAAAACAACATGACAAAGTTCATGGAACACTTTTTGGACGGTTTTGGCTTTGTCTTTGATATGATGTTTTACATCGGAATTGGCTTTTCACTCATCGTGACAAGCATTGTTACCAATTTGATCGTGGATAAGGCAAGGGTCAATATGGGCTACCTGAAAATCTTTGGCTTTCAGGATCGGGAGATAGCAAAAATTTATGTCCACAACCTACTCTTTTTGCTGGTTGCTTTTCAGCTGGTCCTCATTCCGGCACTGAATAAAATCATGCAATGGCTTATGTTCGTATCCATGACCAAATTTGATGCCTATATCATTGCTGATATTCCGCTTTTGACCTACCTAGAAGCAGTAGGCTGCAGTGTTCTGATCTTTATCTGCATTCAAATCTTGACCCGTATCAAGATTTCCAAGCTCGATATGGTGAAAGAGCTCAAGGTGATCAGCGGCTAAAGCTATAACAGATCATTATCTGTGGTCTTAATGGTTGTCGCTTGTCTTCAGTCTTTTGACAATGACTGCAATAGGAGCTTGCGGGAAGATGACGGCCATAACTGCATAAGGGGTTAAATCTGCTTCGCCGGTTTTAGGTAAACCGGGTTTTGGCAGGGTGGGTTTGCTGCCGGTTGGCACTGAGCTTGGGGTAGGCCGAGGTGTCGGCTTTGTTGTCTCTGTAGTCTTGGTCGGCTTGGTTGGCCTTGTTGTGGTTGGTGTAGGTTCAGGTTGTTTTTGGTTGGTGATATCATAACCCTCGACCCTGCTGTCATAACCCTCAACCGCCAGTTCTTCTATGGTGTAGACAACTTTTTTTCTGTTGACGAACTCAGGTAGGTCTTCAAAGCTCCATTGCCAATGATCATTTTCTGTAACAATTTTTCTGGCCTTTTCAAGGCCGTCAGCCTTAAGAATAACGGTTATAGATGCAGGGCGTTTGCCGGCTTGATTGTCGTTGTCTACCCAGTTTTTCTTACCTTCAATCTTTACGGTCTTAAGGGTATTGGTGACAGTAAATTCATTTTTACCTGTTTGATTGATGGCTTGTGTATAGCCGGGAATGTCGACTTCTGCCAAGGTATAGACGATTTCGTTTTCATTTTCTACTTTCGGTAGATCTTTAAAGGTGTAAGACCACAGGCCTTCCCTATCGGGCTTGACCCTAACAGTCCTATAAACTTGTCCATTTTTCAACAGTTTAAGCTCAATAAATTCCGGCCGGTTCCCATATAGGTTATTCCCATCTTGCCATGCTTTCTTGACGGTTATCTTGAAGGGGATCAGGCGTACGGTACTATCGCCAACCTTATTGATGATTTCTTCGTCTGATTCTTTTACCTTTACCTTAAAAGTCAGCTCAAGTTTCTTTTCTGGATCTAGCTCAATGGCCTTGTTGAAATCAATTTCATGTAACTTAACTTGAGAGACATCTTTGATCTCGATGCTGTGGCTTTGAGGCTTGTAGCTTGCAATAAAATCTTCTGTGGGCTGTCCGTCTAAAGTCAGACTCAGTGAACCCTCTTGAAAGGTGAGCCGTGGGTCCAGTTTATCTTCAAAACCTTGGTCTAGCCGGGTGCCGATATTGACGTATGACCCATAAGAAACAACGGCATTATGGTCAGGACTGATTGTTTTATGGATTTTAAAGGTCACAATATCATCCTTCCCAACCTCCAGTTTTTGAGTGCCTTCACCATTGACCACCACCTCTTTTTCCGGCGGATTGACTTTGGGTAATAAAAGTAATAGGGGTGTTTTAACGCCATTCAAAAGGGGATCAGTCGGCTCAACATGGTCCAAGCTACCATTTGCCCTTGCCAAATTATAATGGCTATCTCTTTGATAAACTTCCAACTTTGGCATGCCGTCCGGAGCAATTTCTAATTTATAGGTCCGGCTCATGTCATAGGAAGCGTAGCCGTCGGGGGCGCTTGCCACCTTGATTTGATAAGAGCCGGGAAGGAGGGCAGGAAACATGGCCATTTTGCCAAATTGGGTTGACGCTAAAAGGCTTTTATATAAGAAATTGCCTTGGGTATCAAAGAGGTCAAGGATAAAGCCCGGCACATGATGTTTCTCAGCAAAATCCTGATAGTTTGCTCCTGCTTTGATGTTGGAAACTTTTATATAGAGTTTTCTACCAATGTTGACAGTGAGCTTTTTAGAGCTAGTATCATAACTTTGGCCTGCTATCGAAAAGGACCTTTGCCAGTCTTCAGGCAAGGCTAGGGCTTGAATATCTAGATCAGCTAGGGTCTGACTTTCACCAAGGGGGATATCGGTAAAGGTATGAGAAAATCCATTGTTACCGGATACCCGACCTGCATAGGGTGAGACCTGGTATGTTTGGCCATTGATCGAAAAGCTCCATCGATCTGAGCGGTTTGCTGTGATTTGCATTGTCGTTTGCGGAATAACTTGAATGGTTAAATCGATAAAGTTGACGCTTTCCAATTCAACTGTAAAGTCTTTTTCCTCGAGCTTGACCTGCTTGATCCGATAAGATTGACCGGCAAAGCTAACCGTATCTCCAAGATTCTTGCCAATACTAGCTTCTTCATCATGGATGGTATTGCCTTCATCATCTACAGGGTAGGCGACTTGAAGCTCCTGCTTGAATAACTCAGCACCCTTGTGCATGTAAATAATGTTATAGGCTTCTTTGGCAGGCTTGGCTTCCTTAATAATGAGGTCGGCATAGAGCTTATCACCTTGGCGGTAGATCGGGGTGCTGGTTGCTTCTTGAAATCCAAAGAAACGATAACTGACCCTTTTTCCTTCCTCATAGACCTCTCGATCATACTCATCCTCTTCTTCTAGGACGGTTTGGATTTTATAGACGCCGTTTGCTAGTTTGACGCCGGGGTTTTCTGCATAGGTTCCCTCATAATCATAATTGAAATCTTCAAGCTGGAGACCATCTGTTTCTTTATAGGCCGTAATGTTAATCCAAAGCTGAGAGGATTTGAGGGGCTCGCCTGTCATTTTTTGCTCTTGTGCTAATTCGGTTGTGTTTTGTGCAAAAATTGGATTCGCTGGTGCGACCAGGATGCCGGCAAAAGCCAGTAATAGGGCTAAACATCTTAAGATTTTTCTCTGCTTTAACATCTCTATACCTGCCTACTCATTATATAAAAGACATTATAGGTGATAAACAGTATCTTTTTCACCTAGTTGACTTGCATTTTCAAATTGCCTTGTAAATTTAATTTAAAAGACATAGACCTGACATGCCCTGCTTAAGTACTTGTTCTACTTGATCTCCCTTCAGTATCAAATTACCTGGCTATAAGTCGTTTTTGTAGTGTAGAATAGTGCCTGAACTTAAAATCGCTTAAAGACTGACCGTGGTGTAGCCGGCTTAGTACAGGAATGAGGGTTAATGTGGAAAAGCAAAATCCAACCAATATATCAGAAATATGGTCCAATAATGCTTGGAAAATGCTAAAGTACAATTTGTTATGGTTGCTTTTTAATTTACCTTTCTTGGCCCTTATTATCCTCTTGGGCAACACTGTTTTATCGATCTTTTTTCCGCAATTTGCCGGAGTGGTCAAGCAGTTGGCGGAGGGAGTCCACCTGGGAACAGCAGCTGCTGAATCCATAGGCCTTTACGTGGGTACCCATATGGTTTTACTCTTGACCATCTTTTTGCTCGGCAACCTACTCTTTTGTTTTAGTCCGCTGCAAACCGCCTATGCATCGATTTTTTACCTACACATTAATCGCGATCATGTATTTTTTATTGATGAGCTAAAAGATAAAATAAAAGAAAATCTAAGGCAATCGCTTACCCACCAAGCTTTACAGGTTCTTTTCATGATAGTATTTCCTCTTGTGCTTTCAGCCTATAGGCAAATCCACCTGCCTCAAACTGCTCAAACTTTAATTTTCATCTTGCTGGCCCTGCTTTTTATCCTCTGGATGATGATGCAGACCTACATTTATCAGATGATCTTTCGCTATGAATTAAAGCTTAAAGATATTTATAAAAATGCCTTGATCTTTACACTGGCCGAACTACCCCGAAATCTGTGGAGCCTGGTCCTGGGTAACCTTGTCTTGCTCCTGATACCTTTCGTGGCCTTTATCCTCCTCCCCCGATATGCTTTGCAAGTTACTTTGATCTACACTCTGTTTTTGCCCTTTTCAATCAGTCAGCTCATTTATAATCGGACAGCTATTGGGGTGATCAACAAATACTTTTATCAGGAGGGTCAGAGATAAATGTGGAGCAATATTTTCAACACAAGCTTACTTGTTTCCGATCTTTCTGTAGGCATCAGGGGAGTAACCTGTTAGTTTTTTGAAGGATTTGCTGAAGTAACTGGGGTCTGGAAAACCACACTGTTGACCAACCTCTGCTATGTTTAAATTGTTATTTTTGCTTAAAAGCTTCATAGCAGTTTTAATCCGAAATTTATATAAGTAGTCGAGGGGAGTTGTTTTATAGTATTCTTTAAAGACGTTAGCGATGTGTACGGAAGAGTATGAAAACTTATTTTCTAGATCGTTATTTGAGAGAGATTGGTCGTAATTTTTCTCGAGAAATGTCTTGATAGAATTAGCCAGTAGCTCTCTGCTGAAGTTTACATTATCTGCTGAGTTTTCAATGATATTTTTATTTATTTTTTCCAGAAGTTTGCTAGAGTTACTGATAAATGATTTCTTGTCTAATGCTGACTCAAACATTCTTGTGATAGACTTGTATATGGAGTCTTCTAAAAACTTTTGTAGCTGATAGTTTTCAAGGATCTTATTACCTGTTTCAACGAAATGCCGGATTTCTTTGTAGCATTCATGTTGGGATAATTGCTGCTTAAACCATGTTTCGACAATGTTTTCCCACATTGTGGGGTCGATATCAGGATAATTGATAAGATTTTCCCAGAAGTTTTGATAACTTTGCAGAGATTTCCTTTGCTTTAAATCTCTTTTCCCATTGTGTCCTTGTTCGCTGAAGTTATCCGATGATCGAAAACTTGTATGGCCAAATCTTATAAGTTTAGGCATTAAATTTAACAATTGTGTTTGTGTTCTCTTAATATCCGAAACTTTATCGATCACCGGACCGGAGACTACGGTTACATAGTCTTGGTCTTTGAGCCAGTTTTTGAAAATGTTACAAAGCTCATTGGTACGTCCTAGACTAAATTCTTTTTCCCTGCTGATAATGACTGTAAGTGCATTAAAGGGACTGATGAAAAAATAGGCGTTTTCATTGCCGGTTAATTTGGATTTTAAATAGGTATACAAGCCATTGTTTTTATACCAAGTAGACTTTTCAGTAAAACTACTGTTTGCACTTAGGTTGTTTTGAGCCAGGGCACCGATACAGACTAGGAAAGGTAAGAATTGCATGTCCGCCTTCTTGGGGTCTAGTGGGCTTTCTTCCTTTTGGCTTTCATTGGGCATGCCGATGACAACAGATTCTAATTGCTGCTGGATAAAGGATTGTCTGTCGCTGATACAAATTTTTTCGAGGTCATTTAAGATCTTTTCAAAATGATCTTCTTGGATCGGTTTTAAAACATAGTGCTTAACACCCAGGAGCATGGCTGCTTGGGCGTAGTCAAATTCAGAATAGGCTGAGATGATGGCATTGTTTGTAGATGGGCTATGGTCTTTACACCACTTTATCAGGTCTAGGCCATTTATAACGGGAAGGTTAATATCGGTCAACAAGATATCATAATGGTGGGCCAGTAGTTTTTCTTGGGCAATGGGGGAGTTTAGAGCGGTTTCAACAGACCAGTTTGGCTTTAGTTTGTTGGTTAAATTTTTGATGGAATTTAGAACGATAGGTTCATCATCAACAATTAAAATTCTCATAGGCACTGTCCTTATCAATCTTTAAGTATATGGTAAAACCGGCCTGTTTTCCGGCTGACTCGATAAAAAAGTGAAAATGCTCCTTGTAGATACTCTTGAAGCGACTTAAAGAGCTGATGAGTCCCATACCGCCAATTTGTACGTTTTCTAAAAAGGAAGCAGGTTTCGCTAAAAAGCTATTAATCTTCCTTGTCAGGACTTCAATCTCATTCTCATTCATACCTGCCCCATTGTTGGCCAGATCAATCTGCCAATGTTGTTCATCTGAATGAATTTTTATTTGGATTTTCCATGGGGGAAAAACTTTGGAAAAACCATGGCTAAAGGCGTTTTCAATGATCGGCTGCAGAGACATCCTGGGGATATAGATTTCCTCTAGTATGGATGGATCCTCGATATCTATGCTGTATTCCAGTTGGTTACCCTTGCACAGTTGCATTAACTCAAGATAGTCTCGGATATGTTTTATTTCATTTTTCAAAGTGACTACCTTGGGTGATGAGGTGGTGATATATCTCAAAAGGTTGGAAAATGTGTGTAGGGCCGTACTTAACTCTGCATTTTGTTTACTGTCAGCCATGGCAATAAAAATCTGTAGGGTATTAAACAAAAAGTGGGGGTTGATTTGTGCCTGTAAGGCTAAAAAGCTGGCATGAATTTCCCGAGAATGCATCATGGCCTTTTCGTCAGCTGCCTGATTGACTCGCACTAACATTCTTTGCAGGGCATCATTCAAGAGTTCTACCTCATCGTTAAAAAAGGGGGCATTTAGCTCTATTGGTTGGTCATCAAACTTAATGGCATCAATTTGTTGACGTAGTCTAATGAGAGGTTTTGCAGCCTGCCTCATAGAAAAATAGACGATTGGTATGATGCAAACATAGAGGAAGATCAATAGGGTTAACATCGACACAACAGATGAGCTTGCGGTAGAGGTTAAGTTATGTTCGCCAACTTCCAAGACAACAGCCCAATCTGTATTCTCAAGCCTTTGATGGAGATAGTAACATTCTATGCCCTCGGAATTTTTGGCAAACCAAGCACTGTTTTCGCTGTTGTTTTGTAGAAAATTAGGTATGGTTTTTACTTTTTGACCTGCCTTTAGAGGGATTGATCGACCATACCTATTGACTAACATTAAGCTTTCATCGGCTGTGTTTTGCAGGATTTTATTGAGCTGTTCGGCGGATTGTTCAACCCAAACCAACTTATCGACAGAATCTGATAGGCTGGAAGTTCGCCTAACACAAGAAAAAAGATAAAAATCGGAATGAGAGTTCCAAAAATCTAAATGAGGATCAAGAAAGATCGCATGTTCCGAATTGTTCTTTTTGGCCAGGTGGACAAATCTCTTAGATTTCAGGTTGTTTTGGATATCTGTTTGCGAAGCTGGCCGACCAAAGTATTGGAAGTAACCATCTGTATCCATGATGATGATACGCTGGCCCTCGTTACCCAGTGGAACATTATACGGAACGAGGAGATCGTTACTGCTTGTATCAATCCTATGGTCCGACCTTGCCGTGTGGTTTGAAGAATAGACGCTGGCCACATAGATGCTTAGGCGGGACATCTGTTTCATCGTTTCATTTAACTGGAAAGCTGTTTTTTCTATGATCCTTGCATAGGAATTCTTTTTAGCAACAAATTCCTGTTGTTTCATGTTTTGATAAGTAATGACAATGACGGAGGCGGCAAAGAGGGTGAATACAATCAGAAAAATAATAAAGTTTTTAAAAAAGTAATATGAAGTTTTTTTCCTGATAAATTGAATTATCCTCTGGCACACCGCGAAACCTCCATATAGTTTGTAATTTTACAATGATCTTATTGAAAAATCCATTCAAATATAAAATGACCTTTGTTAGTATACCGGCGAGATTCCTTAAACGTATCAAGTTATTAGTGAATGCGGACAAATGGATTGTGTTTGCATTCCACTTCACAAAACAGGAGGAAATTTTTATGAAAAGGAAAGCATTAACACTGATTCTGGCCCTAGTGATGACGCTGTCACTTTTGGCCTCATGCGGTGGGAAATCGGGCGAAAGCTCTTCCAAGGAGAAAACCGCCACTGAATCCGAGGCAGCTGGTAGTGGAAAAATAAGCATCTTGACCTCGCAGGGTAATTTCAGAGACTCGCTCAACGCTATGAGTGATAAAATGAAAGAACTCTATGGCTATGAGGTTGAATGGCAGGTTTTACCGGATGACCAGTATTTCGTATTGGTAAAATCTAAAATAGCAACCGGTGAGGTACCCGATATTATCGCTTACAACACCCCGTCCAACAACGTTGAGCTCAACGCTCACGACAAAGTGGTACCCCTGGATGACCAGCCTTGGGTTGATCGCCTGGTTAATCCAGAGCTTTTAAAAGATCCTGATGATGGTAAGATCTATGCCATGCCTAAAGAGTCCGGTGCTTTCTTTGGTGGAATTTATTACAACAAAACAGTTTTGGAAGATTTAGGCATTTCGACTGAGCAACCCAAAACGATAGAAGAACTTAAAGACCGTATGAGGGAGATTAAAGAAAAAAGCAATGGAGAAGTTACTCCTGTTTATTTCTCAAATGCCCCTGCTGAGTCATGGACTACCCAAATTTACAATACCCTGGGCTTTGCAGTCTATAACTACCCCAATGACCAGGAAATTTTTGATAAATTACTGAAAAATGAGTTGACCTTTCCGGAAGCTCCGGGTTTTGTAGAGGTTCTCACAGAGTTTAAATCCTATTTCGATGAAGGCCTGGTTAACGAAAATCACCTATCAGCTGATTACGATTCTGTGCAAGAAGCTATTGGTACCGGAAAAGCAGCTATGGTTTTCCAGGGTGAGTGGTTCCCAGCCTTGGTTAAAGACCGTTATCCGGATGTCAAATTAGGTTCTTGGATTATCCCTTATAACGGCCATGACATCATGGGTACCGGTGCTTACGTCCGCGGCCTCTTCGTTATGAAAGATGGTAAACAGGTAGATAAGACTCTGGACTTTTTAGAAAAATGGTCACAGCCTGAAATTCAAAATATCTATTTTGAGAGCAATCCGGGATTTTCGGCCTTTAAGGATGTTGATGGTGGAGATGTAGATCCCTCAGTTCAGCACTTGGTTGATACCTACCTTGCTACAGGTAAGTACACCTACCAGATTAATGACCATATGGGTGCTATATCCTCAATCTGGCCTGAGCTATGGACCCTCTATCAAGATATGTTAGCATCTGACCGCGATCCCAAAGAAGTTTTACAGGAATGGCAGGTCATCTACGAAGACTACATGCAGCAACTGGGTAAAGAAGGATTCTAGTAATCTACTTATAAGTTTGGATAAAAGACGGCAAATATCAAATTTGTCGTCTTTTATCATCGTTCTGTGTAGTTTTATACGTTAGAAAGGAAGGGAACCAGATGAAGAGATATGAGGGTAACTTGCATATTGAAAAGAAACTCTACCCGGGACGCTTGATCCTTCCGGCAGCCATTGTCTTTGGCTTCTTTTATATCATCCCTGTTATCTTGTCGTTTGTATTATCTTTTACAGACTGGAATATTAATCGATTTTATGAGCCTGTTTGGGCAGGACTATCTAATTTCAAATTTATATTTAAGGACCCAAAGTTCTTATTGTCATCCAAAAACACCTTGATTTTTGCCTTGGCTTCAGCAAGCCTTAAGACCATTCTGGGACTTATTCTGGCACTGGCACTTAACCGGAAGCTTAAGAGTAAAAACATCATGCGGACGGTCTATTATTTGCCGGCTGTTCTGTCTATGGTTGTCGTCGGTATCATGATGAAATCGGTCTTTAGTGTGGATGGGGTTTTTAACCAATTGCTGGGTTCAATTGGCTTGTCCTCTCTACAAAAAGACTGGATTATGAATAAAAATACGGCCATGGGGGTTGTCATTTTTGCTGATGTATGGCGGTGGACAGGCTTTAACATGGCGATTTTCTTAGCGGGACTCCAGGGCATTGACCCGGAATATTATGAAGCTGCTAAGGTCGATGGGGCTTCCGGTTGGAGCATGCTGAAAAGCATAACCCTACCCCTGTTAATGCCCTCCTTTACCATAAATATCGTCTTTAATGTTATAGGTGGTTTAAAAGTATTTGACCAAGTATTTGTTATCACTGGTGGAGGACCCGGCTATGCAACCCAGGTCTTGAGTACCTATGTCTTTAACAATTATTCACAGGGCCTTCTAGGCAGGTCAACTGCCATGAGCTTGTTGCTCTTCATAGTTGTTTACTGCACAGCTAACCTAGTCAACCGTTACCTTAAAAAGAAAGAGGTGGATGTTTCATGAGTAAAAATAAGAATCATGTTAGCAAAATCACTCTCAAAGAAAATAGAAAAAACCTGCTTGTTGAAGTTATTGTTATCGTCTTTAGCCTTATCATCATTGCACCCCTGCTCATCATGATTTTTGGCTCTTTTAAAGATGGTACCAGTGCAGCAGAGTTTAGTATTGTTCCGCCCGAAACCTGGCACTTCGAAAATTATAGTTATGTTATCCAAGCGGCTAAGCTCGGGAAGGCGTTTCTCAACAGCCTTATCGTAACCTTTTTCAGTGTCTGTCTTTGCATGTTTACGTCAGCTCTTGCCGGATTTATTATAGCTCGGAGACGTTCCAAGATCTCAAGTCGGACACAAAGCTACTTTATGATAGGCCTTTATGCTCCGATGAATATGATCACCACCTTTGCCTTACTAAAGGTGACCAATCTTTTAGGATCCTATTTTGCTGTTATTGGTGTTTTAGCAGCTTCACAAATCCCCTATGCCGTCTTTATGATCAATAATTTTGTCAAAAGTGTTCCGGTTGAACTAGACCAAGCCGCACTCATTGACGGATGTGGCACTTTGAGAATGTTTCTCACGGTTGTTACTCCGGTTATGAAGCCGATCTTGGTTACCACGACGGTCTTGGTTGCCATGAATGCCTGGAATGATTTTATGGTACCTTTGTACTTTTTTAGTTCATCTGAAAGGTGGACCCTGCCTCTAACCGTTTATAATTTCTTTGGCCAATACTTTAGAAACTGGAATTATGTTTTTGCCAACCTGGTGCTGACGGCCTTACCGATAACCCTGCTCTACTTATATGCCCAGAAGCATATCGTTTCCGGCCTAACTGCAGGAGCGGTTAAGGGCTGATCCATTAGAAAATAAGACGAGGAAAGACAATGAACGAATATTACAAACGCACTTTTTATCCGACTATGGAGTCCATCAAGACCCACAAGGTACCTGCCTGGTACCATGCAGGCAAAGTAGGAATTTTTATTCATTGGGGCCTCTATTCCGTTCCCGCCTTTGCCCCGCCGGCTTGCGAACTGGGCGAAATCGAACCAGATATTAGGTGGTTCGGCAACAATCCCTATGCCGAATGGTATATGAATTCTATACGGATAGGCCATGGTGCCAGTTATGATTACCATATCGAAAAGTATGGAAAAGACTATGAATATAATAATTTTGTAAATGAATTTAAAGCGGAAAACTATGATCCGGATGCCTGGGCAGCCTTGTTTAAAGAAGCGGGTGCTAGGTACGTTATCCCGGTAACCAAACACCATGACGGTTTTTGTTTATGGGACAGCAAATATACAGATTTTTCATCGGTAAAACAGGGACCCAAGAGGGACCTTATTGAAGAGTTGGCCCAGGCGGTGCATAAACATGATATGCGTTTAGGCCTCTATTATTCCGGGCTTTTAGATTGGCAGTTTGCCTTGACGCCGATCACAGATAATTATGACCTCAATAACCCGCCTAATATCACTAGTGCCTATGCCGATTATGCCTATAATCAATGTATTGAATTAATCGATAAATATCGTCCTTCAGTCCTGTGGAACGATATAGGTTGGCCTCACAAGGGTCTCGTCGACCTGCCAATGCTCTTTTCTTACTATTACAACCATGTCGAAGATGGGGTTGTAAATGACCGCTGGAACGGTGTTTGGCATGACTTTACAACCAAAGAATACAAGCACGGTAGTATGGACCTAGACAACAAATGGGAGATGTGCCGAGGCTTAGGTTTGTCGTTCGGTTACAATAAAGTAGAAGACGAAAGTCACATCATTTCTAAAAAAGCCTTACTTGAACTTCTGGTCAAAACCGTTTCCCATAATGGTAATTTGCTAATCAATGTAGGGCCAAAAGCAGATGGCAGCATTCCTGAAATCCAAGCTCAACGCTTGCGTGAAATGGGTGCTTGGCTCAAAGATAACGGTGAAGCTATTTACGACACTTTTATCTGGGAAAGACAGCTGGATAGGCTGCCAAATGACCTAACAGTCTACTATACCCAGAATGCAGAAAAGGTCTATGCTATGCTAGTAGGCCTTGGGCAGGATAATCAAAAAGGAGAAATCATCATTCCTGACCATACCGCAAAGTATAAGCAGGTTAGGGCCTTGAATTACTCAGAGGATGCTATATCTGTAAAGCAAATCAAGCATGATGTTATCGTAAAGATAAACAAGGCAATTAAAAATCCAGATATCTTAACATTTGAATTTGTAAAATAGCTTTGCCTTATCGGCTTGCTAGGTTAGTCCTTAGCTCTGACCGTTTTAGAAAGATGGTAACATTTAAGTTGTTACCATCTTTTTTTGTAGTACGCCCGACATGGGTATTAACCAGGAGGTGAAAGCCCTCTATACGCCCGGCAGCGGGGAGCTATCGTACAACTTAGTACTTAAAGCTAGACCAGCCACCATCAACCGGCAAGGCAGTTCCCGTTACGAAAGAAGCTTCCTCTGAACCAAGGAAGATAGCTGCTGCCGCTAATTCATCACCCTCTCCAGGACGTGCTATCGGTTGAATATGCTTGACTTGTTCTTTAAATTCCGGTGTATCAAACATACCGGCTGTTAATTCTGTTCTGAAAAATCCTGGGCAAATTGCATTTACCGTGATACCTTTACTACCAAGTTCAGCAGCAGCTGCTCTGGTATAACTGATAACACCGGCTTTGGTTGCATGGTAGGCAGCTTGACCACGGCTAGTACCCATCAGGCCATACACCGAAGAAATATTGATAATTCTCCCATAGCCTTGTTCAATCATTGCTGGCAAGTAGGCACGACTAACCTTGAATACTGATGTCAGATCTGTGGCAACTGTAAAATCCCATGCTTCATTGCTCATAGTATCGACCGATCCACCCTTACTTGATCCGGCACAATTCACTAGAACGTCTACTTTGCCAAAAGTAGCCAAAACCTGCTCAGCTGCTCGCTTTATTTGTTCATCACTGGTAACATCACAAGCGACCGGCAAAGCCCTTACGCCATAAGTTTCCAGCTCCTGAGATAAGCTTTGTAGCCGTTCCAATCTTCTAGCTGTCACCGCTACATCGGCTCCTTGTTTAGCAAAAGCTATCGCCATTGAGCGGCCTAGACCTGATGACGCACCAGAAACTACGACTACTTTTCCTTTGTATTCAAACATATTAGTTCCTCCCTATATAGATGTAATAATCAATATAACTATAAAAACTAAATAAATAAAGATATAATTTCTTTAAAAAAGAGGTAACAAGTAATCGTAAAATATGGCAGATGAATGCCAAAGTAAACTGGACACTATTAATCGCAATTCGTTTAGTTTACTTCGGTGAGGGGTCTATTCCAGTTTAGTCAGGCAAGTTTTTTTAAAAATAAGAAAAGAAGATATGAACTAAGAGAGAAAGCTACACTAGGACATTCAAAGAAGACTAATAACTATTAGCCAACAACAGAAAGGTCAGCGAGGCTGGATCCCTGTCGGTAACGGGCACACAATTCTGCACGACAATTGGCATAGAGTGAAAAAGTTTTTACAGCTTCTTCCTCATTGTCGTAAACTTTCCAGCAACCGGTCAGTTTGGCATTTTTTCCTTGGTGGAAAATAAATCCTTCTACATCGGCTAGGGGGTAGCCTAAAAAAACGCCAATTTCATGAGGAAAATCTTTTTTGATAGAAAGGTGTTCGGATAAGAGTTTCAGGGCTCCCGGTATTGAAAAATCACAGTAGCCATATTGCGCTAAAAATTCTTGAATTTTTTCCTGGTTTAAAATTTCACGCAAGGCTGAATGACGGTAGACATAGAGAAGCCTGCAACATCCTTTTTCTAAAAGAACCTGGATATCAAGTCCGCTACAAGAAAGACAATTTTTACATTTTTGAAGATCCTCTGCCTGGCAGATACTTTTGGGCAGATTGAAAAGGTTAGCTGCTTTACAGCCTGCTAGGGTGGGTGCTGCATAGCGAACCATTTTCTCTTCAATAGGCATTGTTTTCCCTGACGGCCTCCTTTGTAGTGTAACACTCTATGGGTTAGCTGATGCTAACAAGATGGATTATAGCCTGAGTTATTGTAAACTGTCAATTTATAAATGTGATGGTGATTATATCAAGATGGTAATTCCTTCAACCGTTGCCATCTTCACTTTTCTGCCAGGACTAAGCTTAGAAAGGCAACCCGATCTCAAAAAACCAAAAATCTAAAAGAACTCAAAAAACTATTGACACTGACTAACTGTACATATACACTATAAACAGTAGGCGAGCGGAGGTGAAGAAAATGAATATTCATATTACAAACTCGAGTGATGATCCGATTTACCTACAAATAAAAAATCAAATCAAGTTTGCTATTTTGAACGGGGAGTTGGGGGCTGACGAGCCCCTGCCTTCGATCCGGGTTCTGGCCAAGGAACTTAGGGTGAGTGTTATCACCACCAAGCGGGCTTACGACGAGTTGGAGAAGGATGGTTTTATCCACTCAGTCCAAGGGAAAGGGAGTTTTGTCGCTCCCCAGAATCAAGACCTTGTCAGGGAAAGTTTCCTCAGAAAGATTGAGGAGAATCTGACAGCTGTTCTCGACTATGCCAAAATCCTTGGATTATCGCGGGAAGACTTAAATAGCATGCTGGATAATTTGGAGGAGGATCATGACTAAGGCGATCGAATTAAAGGGGGTTACGAAAAAGCTGGG
>CAMYEY010000003.1 GCA_947254895.1 uncultured Clostridia bacterium | reverse complement strand
CTTGGCAGTTTCCGTTATGTCTACCGACCCTTAAACAGGGTTGGTTTCTATGTCCCGGGTGGCCAGGCTCTCTATCCTTCAACGGTCCTGATGAGCATTTTGGCAGCCCAGGTGGCCGGAGTGGACGAGATTTATGCTGTTACTCCCACTTTTAGTGACCAAAATGTAACCTTCGCCAGCCTCTATATCTGCGGTGTTAAAAATGTTTACCGGGTAGGTGGGGCCCAGGCTGTGGCCGGTTTGGCCTATGGTACGGAAACCCTACCCAAGGTGGATAAAATTGTGGGCCCGGGCAATTCCTATGTAGCCATGGCCAAACGCCTGGTTTTTGGTGATGTCGGGATTGATTCTATAGCAGGTCCCAGTGAAATTTTAGTTTACATCGATGAAACTGCTGATCCTGAGGCCGTTGTCCTCGATCTCTTTGCTCAAGCTGAGCATGACCCGGAGGCCAAGACCTTTTTGTTGGCCGAAAACCGGGAACTTTTAATCAAGGTAAGGAAACTGGCTCTGGACCGCTACCGAGACCAAGCCAGGTCGGAGATCATCGGCCGTTCGCTTGAGCACAATCATTATTCTGTCTTTGGTACCAGGCCTGACCTGATTGACCTGATCAATTATATTGCCCCGGAACACCTTTCCATCCAGCACCGGGCTGAAGAAGAAATTGCAGGCGGGGTAAAATATGCCGGAGCTGTTTTTATCGGCCGTTTTTCACCTGAGGCGATCGGGGACTATGTGGCAGGACCCTCTCATGTTTTACCGACATCCGGTTCAGCCCGCTTTAGTCACGGCCTCAATGTCAATGATTTTATGACTAGCCACGCAGAGATTCGAATGGACCAGGAGACCTTTAGAAAAATCGCCCAGCCTGCGGCTATCCTAGCTGAGTCAGAAGGCCTTTATGCCCATGCTGCTAGCCTCACAAGCCGGTTAGACAAAATACTAGAAAAGAAGTAACCCCATGATTATCATGAACCGCAATACCAGTCCCATTAAGCCCCTGACCGACCGGGATATCTTAGAGGTTGCCCGGTCTACCGACTTTAACCAGTATCCAGATCGGGAGAGGGACCGTTTTATCAGCCTTTATGCGGACCACTATGGCCTGGATTCGGCTAGCATAGAGCTCGCCAATGGGTCTGACGAATGGATTCAAAAGTTGGTGGTTACCCTAGGTCAGAGAGGTGTTATGACCCTGGATCCGGACTTTGTCATGTACCAGGTCTACACGGAACAATTTTATCCGGAGATCCTCAAAGTTCCGGCCGACCCTGACTTTAATTTTTCTTTTGAAAAGATCTTAGAGGCGGTCTATGAGGCCAAACCCTCTCTCTTTCTTATCTCTAACCCCCATAATCCGACGGGAACCATGTTTGATCCGGTTGATCTCCAGCGGCTGGCAGATGCTATGGCAGACCTCTCCGGCTACCTTTGTATTGATGAATGCTATATCGACTTTGCCCCGGACTATGACCGGCCTCAAGGGGATAATGTGCTTTTTTTGCGGACCTTAAGTAAGCTCTACGGTATGGCCGGCCTCAGGATAGGCCTGGCCATCGCTAAGGGTGACACCTACCGAAAGATCACCAGGATCAACCACCCCTACCCCTTAAATTCCCTATCGCTCAACCTGGCCAGCCATTTCTTTGCAGACCAAGCTAAACTGGCGGCCTTTAGGGACTACCAGTTGTCGAGCAAGGCTGAACTGGTCCGGGCCTTAGACCAGGTGGCAGACTTAGTTAAGCCTAAGCCGTCTTTTGCCAACTATGTCTTTACCTACGGCCCGGCGGCCAGGTCCTTGGCTGATTTTGTTATAAACAAGGGCTTTTTACCTAGGACTTATGATAGTCCCGGCTTGGAAGAAATGGCCCGTTATTCCGTGATCAAACTTGAAGATTATCCGGCTTTTAAGGAGGCTGTTGCAGAATGGAGGCAGACTTATGTTGACTAAAGAAAGACAAACGAAAGAAACCTGGGTTAAGGTCAAGCTGGCTGAAGACCGGCTTGGGCAATTAGACCGGCAAGGACAGTCGGGTTTAGGCGGCCAGGAGGCCGGCTTGATCCATACAGGAATCGGTTTTTTTGACCACATGCTGGACCTTTTGAGCTTTCACTCCGGCCTTTATTTAGAGGTTGAAGCCCGGGGAGACCTCCAGGTGGATTTTCACCACACCGTAGAGGATGTGGGCCTTGTCCTCGGCCAACTGCTGAGAGAGCTCTACAGGACTAAGGCATCCTATGAACGTTACGGTTCCTACCTCTTGCCTATGGATGAGTGCTTAGCCAGGGTTGTCCTAGACCTCTCCGGCCGGCCCGGTCTCTATTTTCGAGCAGATTTTTCCCGGGATAAGGTGGGTGCTTTTGATACAGAACTGGTCAAGGAATTTTTCAATGCCCTGGCCATGCAGGCCAAAATGACCCTCCATGTGGACCTCCTGGCCGCCGGCAATTGCCACCATGAAATAGAGGCGGTTTTTAAGGCCTTTGGCAGGGCCCTCCAATTAGCTCTAGCCACAAGGGAAGCCGGTCCGCCGTCCAGCAAGGGTTTAATCGAATAGGAGGGTACGTATGCTTAAAATTATTCCGGCAATTGACCTGATAGGAGGGCAAAATGTCCGCCTCAGTCAGGGCGACTACCAGACCAAGAGCCTGATGGACCGGACACCTGTGGAAGCGATAGACTTTTACCAAAGCTGTGACCGGGTAGCCCGGATCCACATTGTAGATTTAATCGGAGCCAAGGCCAAAGAGGCTCGAGAAATGGACCTCATTGCCAGCTTGGCCAAGCGGAGTCCCTTGCCCCTAGAGATAGGGGGAGGAATCCGGGACCAAGCGACTCTTGAGGCCTATGACCGACAAGGCCTGGCCTATTTTATCCTGGGAACAGCTGCCATCAAGGATGTGGCCTGGTTGGCTGAGATGACTGAAGCCTATCCCGGACGAATCTTTGTCGGCCTTGATGCCCGGGAAGATCGGATCTTCATCAACGGCTGGACCGAAGACTCCGGTTTGACCTTGGGGGACTACCTCCCTCAAGTAGAAGACCTTGACCTGGCTGGCCTTATCTATACTGATATTGACCGGGACGGGATGAAAAAAGGGCCTAACCTTCAGCGAACAGCCAGGCTCAGACAAGCTACCAGGCATAAGGTTGTGGCTTCCGGTGGGGTCAGAAACCTGGCTGACCTGATCGACCTGGAAAAACTGGGGATAGAGGAGGCTGTTGTAGGTAAGGCCTGCAATACAGATGAATTTTGGAGGGAACTGGGATGCAAGTAAAAACAAGAAAAATTATGCCCTGCCTAGACCTTAAAGATGGCCAGGTAGTCAAGGGTGTCCAATTTAAGAATATTAAGACCATGGGTGATCCCCTGGACTTAGCCCGCAAATATCAGGAGGCAGGTGCTGATGCCCTGGCCATGCTGGATATTAGCAAGAGTCAAGATGGCCATGCCTTTTATCTGGATTTGATTAGCCGGATTAAGGGCCAACTTGACATCCCTCTGACGGTTGGGGGAGGCATTGCCAGCCTGGCAGATATTGACCTGGTCTTGGGGGCCGGAGCTGACCGGGTAAGTATAGCCTCTGCAGCCCTGGCCAGGCCGGACCTGATCCGGGAGGCTGCCCAGCAGTTTGGCTCGGATCGGATCGTCTTAGCCCTCGATGTGGGCAAGGACCCGGCCAGCGGCAAATACTATGCCTATAGTCAAGGAGGGAGTCAGAAGACGGATGTTGAGGCCCTGGAAGCTATCCAAAACTTTAGCGAACTTGGTGCCGGGAGCTTCTTGGTGACGGATATCTCCCTAGATGGTTCCCGCCGGGGCTTTGACCTCAACTTTTTTAAGCTAGCTGAAAAGCTGACCGACCGACCCTTTATCGCTAGCGGTGGGGCCGGGAGTATAGAGGACTTTGTTAAACTTTTCCAAGAGACGAGTGTTGAATATGGTCTAGCAGCCTCAATTTTCCATATGGGCCTGGTAGACATCGGTGACCTCAAAAAGGCCTTAAAGGCAGCGGGTATAGCGGTTGACTCAAACTTAGGAGGATAAAATGCAAGCAGATTTTTCAAAAAACAACGGACTCATTTCAGTTATCTTGCAGGACTATAATACCAAGCAAGTCTTGATGAATGGCTATATGAATGAGGAGGCCTACCGCCGGACCAAAGAGGAAGGACTGGTCTGCTTTTATTCCAGGTCCAGGCAAAAACTTTGGCTGAAAGGGGAGACCAGTGGCAATTACCAAAAGGTGGTCGATATGCACCTGGACTGCGACGGTGACGCCCTCTTGATCACGGTTATTCCGGCAGGACCGACCTGCCATACCGGGAATATCAGTTGCTTTGATGAAGATTATTTTAATTTGGAGATTTTAGAAAAAACCATCCAGGACAGGATCCAAAAGCCCAAAGAGGGGTCCTATACCAAGTACTTGATCGACCAGGGCTTGGACAAGATCCTCAAAAAATGCGGCGAAGAGATGACCGAAACAGTTATAGCCTGTAAGAACCGGGACCGAGCTGAAATTAGGGCGGAGGCCTCGGACCTCCTCTATCACCTGATTTTACTCCTGAATTTCAGCGGCTTGACCTTGGAAGATGTTAAGGCTGAGTTGGCTGACCGCCATGGTCAGGCCCATTCCTATAAGAAAAGGCAAGCTATCCAAGACTGGTGACTGGTTACAACCCAGGCTTAAATTTGCGGAAACAGGCGAGGCCTGCTTTTGCTTTTTGCCTAAGGTATTTCACGAAATGGTCAAATTTCATTATAATTAATAAAGTCGGTAAAATTTTATATCGGCTTGGTAGTCGCTTAATTGATCGGAGATTATGGAGGTGACCATGGATCAATACAGCTTGTTTATGAGCGTTTTGAACCGGGGTAAGGCAGAATCATTTTTGAATGAGATGCGGGTTCTGGGCTTGACTGGTGGAGTCGTCCTTTTTGGCGAGGGGACTGCGACTAACCGCTTGCTCAAAATCCTGGGCCTAGACGAGACACAAAAAGAAATTATCCTCCTCCCCCCGATTGAGGAGAAATATGACCAGGCTATCCACCATATGCTATTGGAAAATTTTCGGATGGATAAGAAAAACAGAGGCATTGCTTTTTCAATACCCTTGGCCTACCTCGGCAATCAAGCTCTCTTGGAAGAGGGGACAAGTTACGATGTAAAATCCTTTAGTCACCAGTGTATTTTTGTCGTTGTTGATGAAGGCAGGGGTAAGGATGTGGTCCGTGAGACACAAAATCTTGGCCAGTTCGGTGGAACGATTATCCATGGTCGGGGAGCCGGCATTCCGTCTGAGGCCTTTTTCCCTTTTAAAATTGAACCACAAAAAGATCTGGCCATGCTGGTTGTAAAAAGTGACCAGGTTGAATCTATTCAAAGCCATCTCTTTAATCGTCTGGACCTGGCAAAGGCCGGGAAAGGGATTATGTTTACCTTACCCGTATCGCGCTTTACCGGTAGCTTTGACGCTTAACTTTCTCTTGTTTGCTGTAAATGGATTAAGGAATCAATATGAATCTATTACATTCAAAAACTAAAGAAGTAGCCCAGTCGATAGTTCCTATCGTTGTTTTTGTAGGGATCCTCTCCATGGCCTTTGTCCGGATTGATTTTCCCCTGGTCCAGAGGTTTTTTATCTCCTCGGGTTTGGTCTTTTTGGGCCTGTCGATCTTCCTCTGGGGTGTTGACCAGAGTATGGAGCCGATTGGCTACCACATGGCACATGAGATTGCGACCTCCAAGCATTTGTCCAAGAGCTTGGTTTTGAGTTTTATCCTGGGCTTTTTAGTGACGATTGCGGAACCGGATATTTTGATTCTGGCCCAGCAGGTAGAAAGTGCCTCCGGGGGGAGTCTCAAGGCAGACTTTTTGGTTGTCCTGATCTCTGTCGGTGTCGGCGTCCTAATTACCTTGGCGTCAATTCGGATTATGACCGGTTTTCGCTATAACATTATGATGTTGATCGTCTATGCCCTTATTTTTATCCTGGGCACTAGGGTTTCTGAAGAGTTTTTAGCTATTTCGGTCGATGCTTCCGGGGCTACAACCGGAGCCTTGACCACCCCTTTTGTTTTGGCTATTTCGGTTGGCCTCTCTCGGACCAAGGGCGGTAAGAGTTCTGAAGAAGACTCTTTCGGCATGGTTGGTGCAATGAGTGCCGGCCCTATCCTTGCCGTTATGTTGATCTCCATTATCTCCGGCCAGGCTAATATCCACGGCCAGCCTGAAGTCTTCACTACTGCAAAGGGGGTTTTTGCCCCTATTCTAGGAGCTTTTAAGGGAACTTTTGCCGAGTCCCTATTTGCCCTCCTACCCATCACTATCCTCTTTTTTGCCTTTAATATCTTTAAATTCAAGGTCAATCGGGGAGAACTGGTTCGGATTATCCGGGGTCTGGTTTATACCATCCTGGGCTTGACCCTGTTTTTAGTAGGGGCCCATACTGGTTTTATGGATATGGGGAGGGTCTTGGGCTACGGCCTGGCAGAAAGTTACCTCAACTTTTTACCCTTGATCGGTCTGGTCCTCGGCATGCTGGTCGTTTTAGCCGAGCCGGCTGTCCATGTTTTGGGCCAGCAGGTCGAAGATGTTACAGCAGGTAACATCCATAATTCTGTTCTTAGAACCACCCTATCGATAGGGGTTGGCCTAGCTATTGCCTTGTCTATGTTGAAAATAATGGTCCCGGAGATTAGGCTTTGGTACTTTCTACTGCCGGGCTTTGCCCTCGCCATTGGCCTTTCTCTTTTTGTTGATCCCATCTTTGTCGGCATCGCTTTTGACGCCGGAGGTGTGGCTTCAGGTCCCATGGCAGCTACTTTTGTGATGGCCTTTGCCCAGGGAGTAGCTGATCAGATTCCGACAGCCGATGTCTTAAGAGATGGTTTTGGTATCATTGCCATGATCGCTATGACACCTATCCTAGCCATCATGATCCTTGGAACGGTTAACAAGATTAAGGCGATACAGTCAGGTCGGATCCAGCCGGAGATTGCTGCTATGGACGAGCAAAAGGTTAGCCTAGTCCAGTCAGGCCAAGGCTTAGCCGACCTCCATGGGTTGGTTTGTTGTACAATTAACCGGGGGTATACAGAAGAGGTTATTGAATTGGCCAGGTCAATTGGTTGCCAGGGTGCAACTATCCTCCACGGACGTGATGCCAGATCCGGAACCTGGTTATCCTCATCAATGGACTTAGAAAAAGAAAAAGAGGTTATCTGGTTTTTAACAGATGCAGAAACTGGGACCAAGGCGGCCCGGCTTTTATCTAGCCAAACCGGACCCCTAGCCGACCAGATTATCTCTGTAATGGCCCTGCCGGTTACCCAGATGGCAGGCCTTACCCTGGCTCCTATCAAACCTGAGTTAAGAGACTAAGATTGACCTTTAAGGATAAACAGATTAATGGAATAGGAATTTGATAAGATGAAAGTAACAAAATTTGGTGGTAGCTCCTGTGCCGATGCCGGCCAGTTTGCTAAGGTTAAATCGATCATTGAGGCCGATCCTGAAAGGCGGGTCGTTGTAGTTTCGGCTCCTGGAAAACGGGATGACGCTGACCATAAGATAACTGATATGCTTTATCTGTGTCACCAGCTGATGGAGATTGGCATTGGAGGAGAAGAGGTTTTTGCTTCGATCAGCGACCGCTTTTTATCCATTCAAAATGACCTGGGACTGGAAATCGACCTTGCTCCTGACCTTGTTGCTACTGAAAAAAAGCTCCAAGCCGGGGCTCCTGTTGACTATACTGCCAGCCGGGGAGAATATTTTTCTGCCCGCCTCATGGCTGCCTATTTGGGTTTTGAGTTTGTTGATGCGGCTGATCTGATCCGCTTTGACCATAACCGCCAATATGACGCTGCAAGCAGTAAGAAACTCATTAAAAATAAACTCAAGGGAAAGAATGGCTTTGTCGTTCCGGGCTTTTATGGAGCCCGGGAAGATGGGACAATTGTCACCTTCCCCAGGGGAGGTTCAGATATTACCGGATCCATCTTGGCCTCCGCCCTGGCTGTCGAAAAGTATGAAAACTGGACAGACGTATCCGGCTTTTTAGCGGCAGATCCTAAAATTGTGGATAATCCAAAGCCGCTCAATATCCTGACCTATGACGAGCTGAGGGAGCTATCCTACATGGGAGCCCAGGTTCTCCATGAAGAGGCCATTTTCCCGGCTCGCCAGAGGGGAATCCCCATCCATATCCTCAATACCAATAAGCCTGAAGACCAGGGAACCCTGATCCTTCCTAAGGCCAAGCGGTCGACCAGCGATCATATTGTTACCGGTATAGCCGGTGTTAAAAACTTTATGATCATCGATGTTGAAAAGTACCATATGACTGAGGATGTCAGCTTTTTCCGTAGACTGTGTTCGGTTTTTGAAGCTAATAAAATTCCTATCCACCATATCCCATCCTCTATCGACCGCCTATCGGTGATCGTCCGTGAAGAAAAGATGAAGGGGAAGGAGAAGAAAATCCTGGAAGAGTTGGATATCTATTGTTCACCTGACCGGATCGACATTACAACCGGTCTCTCCCTCTTGGCCATTGTTGGTGAAAATATGGCCTTCCGGTCCGGGGTAGCCGGCCGAGTTTTTGGGGCCCTGGCCAAGGCAGGTTCTAACATCCGAATGATTACCCAGGGTTCAAGTGAGCTTAACATTATCATCGGTGTGTCCAACGAACAATTTGAACAGTCTATCAGGGCAATCTACCAAGAGTTCTTTGCCTAAAGAATTGGTTAAGATTATTTAAAGGATAAGTTTATGAAGATAGCAATATTAGGTTTTGGCACAGTAGGCCAGGGGGTCTACAAGATTTGCCAAGAAGAAAAAGCCCGCTACCGGGCCAGGATAGGCCAGGACTTGGATGTTAAAAAGGTCTTGGTCAGAGACCCTGATAAAGATCGGGGTATGGATCTGCCGATAGGCCTTTTAACTAGTGATATTCAGGAGATCTTGGAGGATCCGGAAATTGAACTGGTGGTTGAGGTCACCTCCGGTAAGGACCAGGCCATCTCCTATATCAAGCAGGTCTTAACTAGCGGCAAGCACCTTGTTTCAGCTAATAAAGTTGCCATAGCGGCAGACTTTAAAGAACTGCAGGAGTTGGCTGCAAAAAAGCAAGTTCACTTGAAGTTTGAGGCTTCTGTTGCTGCCGGTATCCCTATCCTGGCTCCCTTGGTCAAGCTCTTAGCCTTTAATAATATCTACAAGCTCCACGGGATCATCAACAGCACAACCAACTATGTGTTGACAGAAATCTGCCAGGGTAAGGACCTTGATCAGGTTTTATTGGCCGCCCGAGAGCTTGGAATCTTAGAAGAAGATCCTACGGATGACCTGGCGGGTTTTGATGCCAGGAGAAAGTTAGCTATCCTGGCCATGCTCATCCTTGACCAGGAGATCTCTGAAGCAGATATCTTCAGTTTCGGTATCAGTCAGCTCGATAGTCGCGATACAGCAATCCTGGGGGCCTTGGGTTATGAGATCAAGCTTCTAGCTGAATTTTTAAAAGGTCGTGAGGGAGGTTTGACAGATGGTGAGTATGCCTTGTCAGTTTTACCGACAGCCCTAAAAAATAGTAAGTTTAACCGGGTTAATGGTCTCTTTAATGAGGTTGCTCTGCAGGGATCACAGTCGGGGGAACTTAGGTTTTTAGGGGCAGGCGGCTCTATGCGGCCGACAGCCAATTCGATCATGACGGATATTTTGGATGTGCTCACGAGCAAGCCAACTTATCACTTGCTTGAAAATGACAGCTTGGTAGACATTTCTGAGACAAGGAGTTCAGCCTACTATATTCGTCTGCCGGGAGAACTTTTATCTGATCGAAAATTGGTTAAGGAAGTTCAAAATGTAGCTATAGAGGTTTTATCAGATCGTGATGAGTTGGCCGTCTTTTGCCGGCCTCTCAAACCTGATCAAGCTAGGCAGTTATATGGTCAGGGAGCTCACCTGGTTAAGCTGGGGGAGACCATAGACTAAACATTAACAAGGCTACTGAAACGATTTAGGAGAAATAAACAGATGCTATACCACAGTACACGGAATAAAGATCAGTTCGTTGAACCATGCCAGGCTGTCCTTAAGGGTTTAGCTGAGGATGGTGGCCTTTTTGTCCCGGCTGCTTTACCCCAAGTAGACTTTGAGTCTTGGCAGGGCCTTAGCTATCAGGAAATTGCTCGAAAAATTTCCGGCCTGTTTTTTTCGGACTTAGCTCCAGATACCTTGGATGAGATTTGCCAATCCGCCTATGGTAGTCAATTTGATCATGAGGAGATCGTGCCCAGCCATTGGTTCAGGCCTGACCTTGCTTTCTTGGAGCTGTGGCATGGACCAACCCTGGCTTTTAAAGACCTAGCCCTGCAATTTTTACCTAGGTTGATGCAGGCAGCCAGGGCTAAGTTGGGTCTTAAAGATAAGGTTCTGATCCTTACTGCTACTTCAGGAGATACGGGTAAGGCTGCCATGGAGGGCTTTGCCGGCCTGGAGGACTATCAGGTTTTGGTTTTTTATCCCTACAAGGGCGTTAGCTCTTTTCAGAAAAGACAGATGCTTACGAGGTCTGCCACGAATGTTAGGGCTGTCGCTGTTAAAGGAAATTTTGACGACTGTCAGAGAGGGGTCAAGACAATCTTTGCTGATTCGGATTTTAAAGCTCAGGCCAAAAGTCGAGGCTATGTCCTTTCTTCAGCCAATTCTATCAATATTGGCCGCCTGGTCCCTCAAATTGTGTACTATGTTTATAGTTATCTCCGAGCTGTAAAAATGGGCAGATTTAGCTATGGTGATCCGGTTAAGGTGATCGTACCCACCGGTAATTTTGGCAACATCCTTGCGGCAGACTATGCTAAAACCATGGGTCTACCTTTAGGACAGATCCAGTTGGCAGCCAATCAAAATAATGTTCTCTATGACTTTTTACAGACTGGAACTTACAATGCTAACCGGGACTTGGTCAAGAGTTCTTCTCCCTCAATGGATATCCTGAGAGCCAGCAACCTGGAACGCTACCTTTATCTGCAAAAGCCTAACCCGGACTGGATCAAAAGCCTAATGGTTGACCTTGAGCAGAAAGGGTGTTTTAAGGTTGAGCCGGACCTCTTGGACATTAAAGCCACTTGGGCAGGGGAGACCGCCACCGACCAGGCTATCGCAGAGGTTTACCGGGAAGGTGACTACCTGATTGACCCCCATACAGCTGTGGCTTATGCAGGACTCAAGGCCTATCCCAGCCAGGGTTCAACTTTTATAGCGGCGACGGCCAGCCCTTACAAGTTTTGTGAAAAACTTCTTTCGGCTCTAGGTCAAAAAGCGGTCTCAGATGACCAAACAGCTTTAAACCGCCTGGCTGCTTTAGCTAGACAAGATTTGCCCGACCGGATCCAACAATTATGGGAATTAGACCCTGATCGGGAGTTGGTTATTGAGGCTGCTGAACAGGCTGACTTTATCCTGGATGGTTTAGCTGGTTCCGGCTTTTGTTAAAGCAGATTAAGGTTGACGATACATTTAGACTATACATTTAAAGGTATATTTAAACATCTTCACAAAAGTTGGCTCTTTTCCGGCCGGCCTTAGTAAATATTCAACTAAAAAATTAGCTGATAAGGCGAAAATTTGTGTAAGGATACATTAGCTATTAAAATTACAGCTTAAGCATTTAAGTTAAATGTGTGTGCTAGATTTGTAAGACTCAGGAGGAGACTATGGGTTCAAAGACGTGGTTCTATATTATCAAGAGAATCCTACTAGGAATACTGACAATCTGGGCAGTTATAACCATAACATTTTTGGTTATGCATTCTGTTCCGGGTGGACCCTTTTTAAGTGAAAAAGCGGTTTCAGAGGCTGCGACTAAAGCCCTGGAAGCTAAATATGGCATGGACAAGCCGCTCTTTACCCAATACACAACCTACCTCAAGGATGCAGTTACAAAGTTGGACTTTGGTCCCTCAATTAAGCAGAGAGGGCGGATGGTTATCGATGTTATCAGCACCGGTATGAAAACATCTGCCAAGCTAGGCCTGATCGCTGCTGTGTCAGCCTTAATTACGGGAGTCTTTTTTGGCTCCATTGCTGCCTTGAAACGAAATACCGTATTGGAAAAAACCATCATGGTGGTTACAACAGCTTTTGTTTCCATCCCTTCTTTTATCATGGGAGCCTTGCTCCTCATCGGCTTTTGTCTGAAACTTGGTTGGTTTCCTGCCAACGGATCAACCTCTGCAGGTCTGGTTTTGCCGGTGATAACCCTT
This sequence comes from uncultured Clostridia bacterium, assembly GCA_947254895.1. GTDB lineage: Bacteria > Bacillota > Clostridia > Saccharofermentanales > DTU023 > UBA5436. The sequence goes on along the minus strand of CAMYEY010000003.1, from coordinate 25,821 downwards.
AGCCTTTACCCGATGGCTTATATTACACGTTTGACCAGGTCCTCCATGTTGGATGTCTTAGGCCAGGACTATATTAGGACAGCCCGTGCTAAGGGTGTTGCCAAGTGGAAGATCATTTTTGGTCATGCCTTAAAAAACTCCCTCTTACCGGTTATAACCTACTTTGGCCCTATGTTGGCCTACATTATCACAGGGTCACTGGTTGTAGAAAAGATTTTTGCTGTACCCGGCCTTGGACGTGCCTTTGTTGATAGTATTACCAACCGTGACTATCCTATGATCATGGGCACAACCATCGTTTTAGCAACAATGATCGTGGTTATGAACCTCCTGTCCGACATCCTGTATAAGGTTGTCGATCCGAGAATTAACTTTGAATAGGGAGGCAAAAGATGAACAAAAAAATATTTACAATGCACGTCGACTTAGATGCCTTTAACCCGGCGACCGACAAGGAAAAAGAATACTTAGTAACCATGCGGCCGTCTTCGACCTTCTTTAAGGATTCGATCAACCGTCTCAAGAAAAACAAGGTGGCTATGGTTGCCTTCTTTATCATCGTCATAGTTGTCTTTTCGGCTGTCTTCCTCCCCTTTTTCTGGCCTTATAGCTATGAGCAGCAGTTAGGTTTGGTGCCCGGTAAAAGGGTTGACCCCACCTTTGCTAATCTTGCACCTTTTGAATACAGCTCTACAGAGCAAGAAAAGATAGAGGCAGGGGAAAGTGTCTTCCCCCATATTTTTGGTACTGATACCCAGGGACGGGACTACTTTATCAGGGTGATCTACGGAACGAGGATTTCCCTCATGGTTGGCTTTTTTGCCTCGATCATCGTTCTTTTGATCGGTTTGACGGTAGGCTCCATTGCCGGTTACTGTGGCGGCAAGGTTGACCTTTTTATCATGCGTTTTGTTGATATCATTTACTCCTTGCCGGATATGTTGATGGTTATTCTTCTGGCTTCGGTTTTAAAGGTGAGCTTAACCCCTTTGATTGAAGGGACAACCATGGCTAAGATTGGTAGCAACATTATCAGCCTCTTTATCGTCTTTGCCGTCCTCTATTGGGTGTCTATGTCCAGGCTGGTCAGGGGACAGATTTTGTCCCTGAGAGAACAAGAGTATGTCTTAGCTGCTCGTACGGCCGGTGCTAAGGGGAGTTGGATTATCCGTAAACACCTGATCCCTAATACGATCAGCGTTATCTTTATTTCGACCGCCTTGCAGATTCCGTCAGCCATCTTTACTGAAAGTTACTTATCCTTCTTAGGCCTGGGTGTTAATGCTCCCATGCCTTCTCTGGGCTCTTTGGCAGCAGATGGTTTAAATGGCATGACAACCTACCCCTACCGCTTGGTGATTCCGGCAGTGATCATTTCTTTAATTGTCCTGTCGCTGAACCTCTTTGGCGATGGTCTTAGGGATGCCTTTGACCCCAAATTGACGAAGTAGGAGGAGCCTATGTCTTTATTAGAAGTTAGAAATTTAAAAACATCCTTTTTCACTGATGCCGGTGAGGTTAAGGCAATCAACGGAATTTCTTTCAATGTTGAAGCCGGAAAGGTTCTCGGTATTGTTGGGGAATCCGGTTCAGGCAAGTCTGTTACGGCTTACTCCATCATGCAAATTTTGGAAGATAATGCTGTGATTAAACCGGAATCTTCTATTAAGTTTGCCGGCCAGGAACTGGTGGGGGCCGGAGAAGAGGTCATGCATAAAATTCGCGGCAATAAGATCTCAATCATCTTTCAGGACCCCATGACCTGCCTCAATCCAACCTATACCATTGGCCGTCAGCTGATGGAGGGGATTATCCTCCATACCGGCCGTGATAAAAAGCAGGCTGAGGCCCGAGCCTTGGAGATGCTGGAAATGGTTAATGTCAATGAGCCAAAAAAACGGCTCAAACAATACCCTTTTGAGCTATCCGGAGGCATGAGGCAGCGGGTCATGATTGCTATGGCTTTGGCTTGTGAGCCGGATATTCTGATTGCCGATGAGCCGACAACTGCCCTGGACGTTACCATTCAGGCACAGATCCTTGATGTTATGCAGGAACTGCAGAGGGAACTTGGTATGGCTATCGTCATGATAACCCACGATCTAGGGGTTATTGCCCAGATCTGTGATGAGGTTATCGTTATGTATGCGGGACGGATTTGTGAGCAGGGGATAGCTGATGAGATTTTCTATAATCCCAAGCATGAATATACCAAGGGATTACTTAAATCCCTACCCAGTCTTTCTACTATGGGCCAGAAGCTGGAATCCATTTCCGGTACTCCGATAGACTTACTCAATATACCTAAGGGCTGTGCTTTTGCCCCACGTTGCAACCGGGCTATGAAGGTTTGCCTGTCCCAACTGCCGGAAAGAATGCAGGTAGCAGACGACCATTTGGCTGCCTGCTGGATGAATGTCAAGGCGGGCCTGGAAGACGGGTCGATTGTCTTGGCTGAACCGGATAACCACAAGAGAGAGGGATAAGGAGGAGATTATGCAGACTGAGACCCATACCCCCTTAGTTGATGTAAGGCACCTAAAACAATATTTTGATATACCCATGGGCTTTTTTAGGTCAAAGCCCCTCAAGGCTGTAGATGATGTTTCCTTCACGATAGATGATGGCGAAACCTTAGGCCTAGTGGGAGAATCCGGCTGCGGGAAAACAACAGTCGGCCGGTCTATTTTGCGCCTCTACGATATCACGTCAGGTGAGATTTATTTCCGGGGTAAGCCCATTGAAAGCAAGGCGGATATCAGCGAATTCCGGAAGGAAACCACCATGGTTTTCCAAGACCCATATTCGTCACTCAACCCACGGATGACTGTGGCAGATATTATCGGCGAGCCCCTGGACCTGCACAAGATGTATAGCAGCCCGGGCGAAAGAAATGACCGGATTTTGGAATTAATGAGCTTGGTTGGTCTTAACTCTGAGCACGCCTCTCGGTACGCCCACGAATTTTCAGGTGGGCAGAGACAGAGGATCGGGATTGCCCGGTCGCTGGCAGTTAAGCCCAAGTTTATCGTCTGTGATGAGCCGGTTTCTGCCCTTGATGTGTCTATTCAGGCCCAGGTTATCAATATGTTTGAGGAATTACAGGAGCGTTTACACCTCTCCTATCTCTTTATAGCCCATGACCTCTTGGTTGTCCGTCATATTTCGGACAGGATAGCTGTTATGTATCTGGGTAAATTGGTCGAGCTGGCCGAGGCCGATGAAATTTACGACCGACCCCTCCATCCCTATACCAAGTCGCTCATCTCTGCAGTTCCGATCCCTGATCCGGAATATGCCAGAAATAACCAAAGGATTGTCCTCGAAGGCGATATACCCAGTCCACTTAACGCACCTTCTGGTTGCCCCTTTAGGACCCGTTGTCCTTATGCCAGCGAGGTCTGTGCAGAGTCTATGCCAAGCTTAGATGAAGCAGCCTCAGGGCACTTTGTGGCCTGCCATAAGTTGGCAGAAATTAACTAGATTCAAGCATAAGCAGGATCGGTAGAGATGCCTGAATCTGCTTGTGATTGAAATATATTTTCATTAGCTGCCGGCCCTGTGCCTTGGCGGTAATTCGAAAAGGAGAAGAATGATGAAGATGAAAAAATTTGTTGCACTACTATTGATGGCCTGTATGGTTCTGTCAGTAGCAGCCTGCGGTGGCGGTTCAGATAAATCTACAGCTACTGATGTTGCAGGCACTGAGTCAGGTGCTAAAACAGACGGAGCCGGTAACTATATCGCTGTCTGCTTAGCTTCAGAACCTGATTCAATCGACCCAGCTTTAAACTCAGCTGTAGACGGTGGTACCATGCTCAGCCACCTCTTTGCCGGTCTTGCTAAATGGGATTTAGATAGCGAAGGTAAATCTGTTATCAAGCCTGACCAAGTAGAAGAGTTGGTTGAGCCGGTAGCAAATGAAGATGGAACCTTCACCTATACCTACACCTTACGCGATGGCTTAAAGTGGTCTGATGGTCAACCGTTAACTGCCAAGGATTATGTCTATTCTTGGAATAGGGCTGCTTCCCCAAAACTTGCTGCTGACTATAACTATATGTTTGACTTGATTGTCGGCTACAAAGAAATGTGGGATATCGATGACAAGGGCGACGATGATCCGGATAATGATGAACCTCGTAACCCAGACGCTAAATTGGCTGTTGAAGCTGTTGACGATAAGACCATTAAGGTTACAACAACAAACTCAGCTGCTTACTGGAATGAGCTCTTAGCCTTCCCAACCTACTTCCCCGTTCGTGAGGATGTTGTAGGTGATGAAGCTTGGGCAACAAACCCGGAAACCTATATCGGCAATGGTGCTTACAAACTCACAGGATGGGAACACAACAGTGTGATTACCTTAGAGAAAAATCCTGAATTTGTTGATGCAGATGAGATCACCATGGATAAGATTGACTTCTTCTTGTCTGATGATGAAAACAATATGCTGACCAACTACCAAAATGGTGACTGGCAGATGATCGATAACGTTCCAACCAATGAAATCGCTACCCTGAAAGCCACCTATCCTGATGAGCTGGTTATTGCTGGCCAATTAGGTACTTACTACATTAACTTTAATGTCAACAAGAGCCTCTTGCCGGCTGATAGCACTCTAACCGGTGTTGACGCTGAAAAAGCTGATGCCGATATCCGTAAGGGCTTGGCCCTCCTCCTCGACCGGACCCACATTGTGGACCAGGTTGCTCAAGGTGGACAAATCCCTGCATCATCCTTTGTTGCTATGGGCTTGACTGAGCCGGATGGCAGCCAGTTCTATGAAAATGCCGGACCTTCCAAAGACTACAACGGCTACTTTGATGTCCGCCCCGAGTCCTTTGAGGCAAGCTATAAAGAAGGCATTGAATTACTTAAAAAGTACTACAACTATGATGAGGCTAGTGGTAAATTTACCAATGTCCCGTCCATCGTTTACCTCTACAATACCAACGAAGGCCATAAGGCTATTGCAGAGTATGTACAAGGTGCTTTAGCTGCAGTCGGTATCGATATTTCACTTGAAAACCAAGAATGGAATACCTTCCTGAACACCAGGAAAAACGGTGACTTCACCATGGCCCGTAACGGCTGGTTAGCTGACTACAATGACCCCATCTCCTTCCTGGATATGTGGACGACAGTATCCGGTAACAATGATATCCAGCTCGGTAAAGGGGCCCATAAAGATCTGGCTATGTACAGTGTTGATACAACCGATATCGGCGGTGACCTCAAGGTTGAAAACGGCACCTGGGCTGAGACTTATGATGCCCTGATCGCTGCTATCAAACTGGAGAAAGATCCGGTCGTACGTTACAAGATGATGCATAAAGCAGAAGACTTGCTCATGTCAACTGCAGGTATCATGCCGATCTACTACTACACTGACCTGTATATGCTGAGTCCTTCAGTGTCTGGTTTCTATACCACACCTTTAGGCTTCAAATTCTTTAAGTATTGCCAGGTTAAATAAGTCTTTACTGAGACATACTGTCAAGTAAATGATTTGAGCCCTCGTCCGCCTTGCGGATGAGGGCTTTTTATATGAATTGGAGGCCAAACAAGACGGTAACTTTCAATAAGTTACCATCTTTATTTTTTAACCATCCAGACCGGCGGAAAATTTGTGTATAATACTTGTATCAGAGGAGGACGTCTTTATGAGTCAGAATGATCAACAGCTGACCGTCCGGGTAGCTGCAACGAGTGCTAACCTGGGCCCGGGTTTCGATTGTCTAGGGATAGCTTTTAAACTCTATAATTACTTTACTTTTAAATGGCATAATTTTGAAGAAACTGTCAGTCCCAAGGAGCAGCTGGACTGCTTGGCCAAGGCTCCGGCAAGTCAAATGGCTATGTTGGAAGCCTATGTTCGTTTTGCCTGCTATTATGACCTGGATTTGCCGCTCCTGGATTCTGTAAAACTCTTACAATCTTCTGTCCCGGTCTCAAGAGGGCTTGGCTCTTCTGCTACCTGCTATGTAGCCGGGGCTAGGGCAGCCCAGTGGGCAGCTGAACAGCTTTACCGACAGGAAGACCTGACCGGTGATGAGCCTGACCTTCTGTCTAGGGATGCTGTCCTGGCAATTGCCACAGACCTGGAGGGTCACCCTGATAATGTTACACCGGCAGTCTACGGTGGCCTCTGCCTCTCCAGCTTGGATCAGGGATCACCCCGGTCTTTGGCTAAAAGTGTTTTTCATCTTAGTCTACCAGTGAGCTCTAAACTGGGTTTCATTGCAGCATACCCCAGCTATAATCTCAAAACTAAGAACAGCCGGGCTGTTTTACCGGACCGAGTTAGCCTGGCAGATTCAATTTTCAACCTTCAATCTGTGACATGCTTAATCAAAGGGTTAGAGCTGGCTGATCCGGATCTTTTAGCCAGAGGTCTTAAGGATAAGCTACACCAGCCATACCGGGCCCAGTTGATTGAGGGTTTTTATGAGAAATTAGAGGCCTGTAAAGCTGCGGGAGCGGTCGGGTCTGTTTTATCGGGAGCTGGACCGGCTATCCTTAGCATTTACTTGCGGGATCAGTTCGCTTGTGGCAAGGTTCAGAAAGAATTATCTGTAAATTTGGGTAAGTCTTGGACTGTTTTGGACTTGGAAGTGGACCACGAAGGATATAAGGCTTATATGGGGGAAAAGATCATCTGAACCAAGGCTATCGAGGTGAAATTTTTGTAAAAACCGGCGGTAAAACTTTTTAGTTCACCGCCGGTTTTGCTAAGTTAGGTTGAAATTACAGCCTGAGTTTTGAAGCTTCTACCAGGCGTTTTACGGCTAACATGGTGGCCGCCTCACGGTAGCTGACATGGTGCTCCTTGCGGAGGTCGGCGACTGCTTTAAAGGCGGTAATCATGATAGTCTCAAGCTTCTTGTTAACTGTTTCCAGATCCCATCTCATCTGCTGGAGATTTTGTACCCATTCGAAATAAGAAGCGGTAACACCACCTGAATTGGCTAGAATATCAGGAATTATGATACAGCCACGTTCGGTCAGGATATGGTCTGCTTGGGCTGAGATCGGGCCATTGGCCCCCTCGATGATATATTTGGCCTTGATCTGGTCGACATTATCCATGGTAATTTGGTTGCCCAGAGCAGCAGGTATCAGGAGGTCGGTCTCTAAAGCGAGAAGTTGGGCGTTGTTTATCCTTTGACAACTGGTCGGGGCCGAATAGCTGTCTAAGAGCTGGCCTTGGCTTAGGTGCTGGCTGATAGCTTGAAGGTCGAGGCCTGCCGGATCATAGAGGCCACCGGTTATGTCGGAGATAGCAATTACCTGGTAGCCTGACTCTGCCATGAGCCGGGCACAGGTTAAACCTACGTTGCCGGCTCCTTGGACGACCACCTTTATGTCAGAAGCTTTTTTGCCCTTATGGTCCAGCAGCTGGTCAGCGACTATTTTGATACCCCGACCCGTGGCTTCACTTCGTCCTTCGGAACCGCCTATTTCAATCGGTTTACCGGTTACAACAGCAGGTGAGTATTGTCCGGTGATTTTGCAATATTCATCCATATACCAGGCCATGATTTTCGGGTTAGTGTTCACATCGGGGGCAGGGATATCCTTTAAGGGCCCGATGATGGAGGAAATCTTTTGAATGTATACTCTGCTCAAACGTTCCAATTCTTGTTTCGAAAGTTGGCTGGGATCAACCTTGATACCTCCTTTGGCACCACCATAGGGGAGGTTGACCACGGCACATTTTAAGGACATCCAGCAGGCAAGGGCCCGAACTTCATTGAGGTCCGTTTCCGGATGATAACGGACCCCACCCTTGCCGGGACCTCTAATGGTTGAATGTTGGATCCTGTAGCCATCGAATACCTTTATTTGGCCATTGTCCATTTTAACGGGCAGGGCTACAGCAAGCTCTGTTTCACAGTGGAGAAGATTTTCGTAATCTTCCGGGGAAAATCCTAAGGACCGGCTAATCTCAGCGATGCTCTGCAATGTATTTTGATAGGAGTCTAACTCTTTTTTATCTGACATATAACACCTCAATTCATTTTTTTTACTCTTGAAACTCAGCTTGTTGTAAGCTGCATATTCTTTACTAAGTTCTTATAATTGTAACATAGACCTGAAGATAAGCTAGGTTCAGATTGTTATTAAGACGTTTTTTGCCAATTCAACGAGAAAATAAGACATATAGAGCTTATCTGAGCCGGATCCCTGTGAAAATCTATGTCTTTTGAAAGGCTTTAAGAAGACTTAATGGGATCCTAAGCGGTTCTTAAGCTTTAGCCCTTGCTAGTAGACCTTATCAGACTTATGATCGAGGTGTTAGAAGATACATCTAGGAGGTGTACCATGTTAAAAAGAAACCTTGCTGTTATTCTGGCCCTGACGCTTTTGGCCTTGCCACTGGCTGCTTGCCAGACTAAAAACAAACCGGCCGAGTCAGAAACAAGTCAAAGCTCAAGGGTGCAAACCCCTGCTAGTCCGGCTGAACCCGCAGGTTCAGACCAAGCCAAGGGCAGCCAGGCTAAGGCTAAGCCTGAGGGCTCCAACCCACAGAAAACAAGCGGCCAGGCTGACATTCTTAAAACAACTTTAATTCAAAATAAGGATGGCTATCTCCTCTTGGCAGGAGATTCGCTCTATACGATTTCCTGCAAGGATCTCAAAGTCTTTATTGATGGTGAAGAAGCCCAAGCGGGAGACTTAAAAAATGGTATGGCGATTGACCTTGTCGGTAAATCTGATGGGATCATGGTGGCCGAATCCTATCCGGGTCAGCCCTTTAACATTGACCGAATTGAAGCCTGGACTAACAAGGAAGGTAAGTCCGACCTTGTGGGCCTCTATCTCAAAGTCTTAACAGACCTCTGGCAGAAAGACCCGGCCCTCCACAGTGATATTAAATATGTTTCCCTGGACCTTAATCAGGCTCCCGGCCTCAGTGATGGTGAGAAAGAAGCCCTCCAGTATGTTTTTCAAGGCTGGTTAGGGGACCAAAAAGATCTCCCGGATGACCTGATCTGCCTCGATTATTCCTATGAGGACCTGGTCAAAGAAGGTTTCATCGAAAAAGAGGCTAAAGAATGGAAAGACGGGGTTCTCTTGAGCCTCGAAGCAGGAGAAGCCCAGGCAGGAGATGATCTCAAATTTTCGGCTGAAATGTGGCGGTCGGGCCTTGGTGCCTATTGCTTGCACGATTGCTCTGTTGAATGGGGTCCGGACGGTTATTGGACCGGTTACCAGGTGGGTTCTGAGATGGTCTCTTAAGGGCAAGATGGCCTTTAGCAATAGAATATTTGACAAAATCCCCGGACCAGAGAGGACCGGGGATTTTTAGTTTTACAGGATTTTTGATAAAAATTGCTTGGCTCTATTGTCTTTGGGCTGGGCAAAAAAGGCATGGGGGTCAAGGCTGTCTTCCAAGACCTGTCCCTCGTCCATAAAGATAATTCGACTGCCTACCTCTCGGGCAAAGGCCATTTCGTGAGACACAACGACCATGGTCATACCGGATTCAGCTAGTTCGGTCATGAGGTCTAAAACTTCTCCAACCATCTCCGGATCCAGGGCGGAGGTTGGTTCGTCAAAGAGGAGGAGGTCAGGATCCATCATGAGGGCTCGGGCAATGGCTATTCTTTGCTGCTGGCCACCGGAAAGCTGTTTAGGAAAGGCTTTTGCCTTGTCGGATAAGCCGATCCGGCGGAGGAGGCCTTGGGCCTTGTCGGTAGCTTCGGCTTGACTCAATTTTTTCCGAATAACAGGGGCTAAGGTTAAATTGCTTAAAATATCTAAGTTGGAGAATAAGTTGAATTGCTGAAAAACCATGCCCATTTTTTCTCTGATCTTATTAAGGTCAACACCAGCTTGATTAATAACCTCTCCCTGGAAAATAATTTGACCAGAACTTGGTGTTTCAAGTAGGTTGAGGCAACGGAGAAGGGTTGATTTACCGGAACCTGATGGTCCTATTATAACCACCTTCTGACCGGCTTCAATGGTCAGGTCTATTCCCTTTAAAACCTTGAGTTGATCAAAATCTTTAGTTAAGTTTTTAATTTCAAGCATGGCTGACTCTTCTTTCTATAGCGTAAAATACCCGTTCCAGACCAAAGACCAGGAGGAGGTAAACCAAGGCTGCAACCAGGTAGGGGATGGCTGCGTTGAAGGTATTAGACACCAGGATATTAGCCCCTCTGGTCAAATCGATCAGGCCAATAAAGCCGGAAATGGAGGTCTCTTTAAGGAGGGTTATCACCTCGTTGCCAAAGGCCGGTAAACAGTTATGAAAAGCTTGGGGGAGGACTACGCGGGTCATAGTTTGGAGGTAGCTGAGGCCTAGTGACCTGGCGGCTTCTCTTTCGCCCTTGCTGACAGACTGGATGCCGGCCCTAAAGATCTCTGCCATATAGGCTGCAGAGTTGAGGCCAAAGGTCAGGATTGCTACAAGGTGGAGGTTGTTGAGGCCTGCGAGGAGTACGTTAAACATGATCAGCAGCTGGATCGTTGTAGGAGTTCCCCGGATAATGGTGATGTAGGCTGAGCTGAGCTTGTTCAAAAGGTTGAGCAGGATACCGGTTGGACTTTTCCAGTTGGGTTTGAGGTCCTTGCTGCTTACCCTGATGATGGCCAAGATGACACCCAGAACAAGGCCAAGGCAAAAAGCGGCAAAAGTGACCTGCAGTGTTGTGACCAGGCCCTCTGTCAGGTAACGCCAGTTGCCATTTTCAAACAGAATACGGTTAAAGCTGCTGGCTATATTTTCGACACAAAGAGGCATAAATTACTCCTTACATTTTATCTAAACGTAAATTTAGCGGCCCCGGCTAGACCGGAACCGCTGAGGATCTTATAACTTGGCTGGCTTTTAGTCAACCTTGATGTATTTATCTATGATCTTTTGTAGGGTCCCGTCAGCCTTGAGGGCTTCAAGGGCTTGGTTAATTTCTGTCAGCAGTTCGGGATTATCCTTGGCTATAGCTATAGCGTAATCCTCAACCAGATACTCTGTATCAAGGAGTCTCAGCTTGTCGTTTTGGTTGACAAAGTATTTAGCCGGCTCGTTGTCGATCAAAACACAGTCGATATTGCCAGCCAGCATAGCTACGACTGCATCAGCAGCCTTGTCAAAGGATTGGACAAATTCTTTACCAAAATCGTCTTGGGCATACTGGTCACCTGTCGTACCAAATTGGGTACCGATTTTCTTGCCCTTGAGGTCTTCAATTTTTTGAATATTCGAGTCCTGAGGAACGATTACAGCCTGGATTCCTGTTGCATAGCTATCTGAAAAGTTGACGCTGGCTAGCCTTTCCTCGCTCACGGTCATGCCGGCGATACCCCCATCAACCTTGCCTGATTCAATTGAAGCGATAATATTAGAAAACTCCATGTCGTAAATTTTGAACTCATAACCTAGGTAATCGGCTATAGCTTTGGCTATATCGGGGTCAATACCAACAATCTCGGTGCCCTCATAAAACTCATATGGGGGGAAAGTAGCATTTGTAGCTAAGTCAAGCACACCATCTTTGAGGGCTTTACCCTTGTGGTCTCCGACTGGGGATTTATCATCTGCACTTGTCTCCATTTGCTTAGTCGTTTTGCTGTTCTCATTGCCGGTCTGTTTGCTTCCACAGGCAACTGTGAGGACCAGGCAAAGGCATAATAAGATTGCACATAGTGATTTTTTGTAAGTCATAATTTTTCTCCTTTTAATAATTTCAAGTTTGTATTATTAGTATCCTGCCAGCTGGTCCTTAATCCAAGCCAGCTGACGTTTCACTTCTAACGGGGCGGGGCCGCCGAGTGAATTTTTTTGTAAGAGGACCTGTTTAAGGTCAATTGCCTGGTAGAGGTCCTCGTCAAAAGCTCGTGAGTGCTCGCGGTAAACTTCCAAGGGAAGTTCGGCGAGCGTTTGTCCTTTCGCATGGGCCAGGCCAACTAGGCCGGCGACGATATGGTGGGCATCACGGAAGGGAATACCCTTCTTGACCAGGTAATCTGCCAGGTCTGTGGCTTCCGGGTAGCCTTCTTGGGTGGCCCTAAGCATCTTGGCCGGCTGGACTTCAAGGTCGGCTAACATACCGGTCATGACTTCCAGTGAGGCCTTGATGCTGTCAAGGGATTCAAAGAGGGACTCTTTGTCCTCCTGCATATCCTTAGCATAAGCTAGGGGGAGGCCTTTCAACATCACTAGGCTTTGGACCAGGTTTCCGATTACCCGACCCGACTTTCCTCGGATCAGTTCTGCCATGTCAGGATTTTTTTTCTGTGGCATGATTGAAGAACCCGTAGAATACTGGTCAGAGATTTCAATAAACTGAAAAGATTGGCAGGACCAGATAATCAGTTCTTCTGCCTGACGGGATAGGTGAATGGCGATGATGGCTAAGGCGGCCTGACTTTCGATGACAAAATCTCGGTCGCTGACGGCGTCCATAGAGTTTTGTAGGAGGCTGGTAAAACCGAGAAGGTCAGCAGTCATCTGGCGGTCGATTGGATAAGAGGTGCCGGCTAAGGCACAGGCTCCCAAGGGGGAAGCCAGGACCCGCTTTTGGCTATCAGTTAGGCGGTCCAGGTCACGTAGGGCCATCATAGCATAGGCCGATAGTTGGTGAGCTAAGCTGACCGGCTGGGCTACCTGTAAATGGGTGTAGCCCGGCATGATGGTTTCTAGATTCTGGTCGGCTAGGTCAAGCATGACCTCAATATAGCCTTTAAGCAGTTTTTGAATAGTTCTTATTTCCCGACTGAGATGGAGGCGGAGGTCGGTTGCCACCTGGTCATTTCTCGATCTGGCTGTATGGAGTTTTTTGCCCAGATCACCCAACCTTTTGGTCAACTCATTTTCAACAAAAGAGTGGACATCTTCAGCAGTCGGATCTAGCTCTAAGTCTCCTTTGAGCCAGTCCTCTTTGATAGCTTCCAAGCCTGACTGAAGTAGCTGGCTCTCCTCCTGGCTGATGATCCCTGTTTGCCCTAACATCTGGGCATGGGCAATAGAACCTTCCAGGTCTTCAACCAGCATCCTTTGGTCAATCTTAAAGGATGCATTAAAATCTTCTGCCTTGGGATTTAATTTTCCGGACATCCTGCCCTGCCAGAGTTTCATAGCTATAATCTTTCCTTCCCTTTGTCTTAGTCCACCTTAGCCGAACCAGGCTAGTCGCTTGCCTTGTTTTCCTGCAGGTAAGCCTGGAGGCGGTTAGAGAGGCCAAAAAGCTTGATAAAGCCGGTGGCATCCGACTGGTCGTAGACATCGTCTTCTTCAAAGGTGGCATATTTCTCGTCAAAGAGCGAATACTCTGAAAAGATACCTGCCGGTTGCATTGATCCTTTATAGAGTTTAACCTTGACCTGGCCTGTGACAAATTTCTGGCTTTCGTCGACAAAGGCAGCCAGGGATTTTCTGAGTGAGGTATCCCACTTGCCGTTGTAGATCAGGTCTGCATATTTATGAGCTAGGCTCTGTTTAAAGTGGAGGCAATCGGCTTCTATAGTTAGGCTTTCTAATTTAGCATGAGCAAAGTAGAGGATAGAGGCACCCGGATTTTCATAGACACCCCGGCTTTTCATACCGACAAGCCGGCTTTCGACCAGGTCGTCAATCCCAATACCATGTTTACCACCGGTTTTATTGAGTTCAGTCAGGAGGCTGACGGGGTCAAGTTTTTGCCCGTTGAGACCAATGGGAGTTCCTTGGTCAAATTCAAGGCTGATGATTTCGGCCTTATCCGGGGCCTCCTCAGGTGGGGTCACCCAGTGGAGAATCTTTTTGAGGTCGGCTGCGGCTTCCGGGTCCTCCAGGTCTAAGCCTTCATGGGACAGGTGCCAGATATTTTCATCCATGGAATAATCTTCCTCGGCAGAAAATTGGAGGGGGATCTTGTGAGCCTCAGCATAGGCTATCTCCTGGGACCGGCTCTTGATATCCCAAAATCTCCAGGGAGCGACCACTGTGATCTTGGGGTCGATATTGTTGATACCCAGTTCAAACCTCACCTGGTCATTACCCTTGCCGGTACAGCCGTGGACAATGACGTCAACCCCCTCCTTATGAGCCACTTCAACGAGGCCTTTGGCAATCAGAGGTCTGGCTATGGCCGTACCCAGAAGGTAGATATTTTCATATTTGGCACCAGCCTTGAGGGCCGGAAAGGCGTAGTCTTCAAGAAATTTCTCGGTTAGGTCGAGACAGTAAAACTTATCGGCTCCGGTCAATTTAGCCTTCTTTTCCAGGGCTGAAGGATCTTGAATTTGACCCAGGTTGCCTGCGACGCAGATGACCTTTTTGACCCCTTGCTCCTTCAGCCAGGGGACCATGATAGAGGTATCTAGGCCGCCTGAGTAGGCGAGGACAACAGCAGGGGTTTGACTTAGTAATTTATAATAGTTTTGCATATTCTTTCTATCCTTCTACAGCTCTAAGCTGCTTGTTATTATTAGTAGCTTCAATGTTGTATGCCTTTTTGCCAAAGACAACAGGTCTTTCAATGTGGCTATTATAGGGAGGCCAGGAAGACTTGTCAAATATTTAATCATAATCATGAATAAATATTAAATGCCGGCCTTTTGCCGGTAAGAATCCTAGGGAATACATGTCGCCGGGTCAGCCAATTTTTGATATTAGTTTCTTCAAACTGTAATGAAGAGCCCAACAGCGAATCGGGTGAAACTCAGGTACCTATTTCTCAAATGAACTCAAGAGTCAAATATAATGCACAGGTAGGGCGAGGCTATCCTCGCTTAAGAATAGCTTGTTAGGATACTGGCAGAGAATGGTTCCCCGCAGAATATTGCGATCCCTAACCTGGTCCAGTACACGGAAGTGGCTGGCCATTTTAGCATTAGGCTTGGCTGAAAGTTTAATCTCTATGGGGTAGATTTGGTCTTCTACTTCAATTATCAGGTCAATTTCTTTACCGTCTCTGTCTCGGTAGAAGAAAAGACTAGGCCTTACAATGCCGGCATTAAGGTAAGATTTTACAATTTCACTGATAATAAAAGTTTCGAAGATGCTACCGGCCTGTGCCCCTCTCATCAACGTTTCTGGACTCGTCCAAGCTGTCAGATAAGCTAATAAACCGGTGTCCATAAAGTAAACTTTGGGTGTTTTTATGGCCCACTTGAGGCGGTTATTAGAATAGGGGCGAAGGAGGTAGATGATTTGGGAGGTCTCTAAAATAGAGAGCCAGTGCTTGATCGTATCTGAGCAAACAGCCAGATCTTTAGCTATGGAATGATAATTGAGTAATTCTCCGGACCGAGCAGCTAAGGCTATCATAAAGCGCAAAAACTTGTTCTGGCAACATAAAAATGCGGCTAATTTAAGATTGCATCTTGGTTTAGCCGCAAAATAATCGAAGATTAAGAAAGTTTTAGGAGATGGATGCCAATATTTTATCAGCAATTAAACGCTGCCCTTTTTCATTGGGATGAATGCCGTCAAGACAGAGAAAGCGTTCCGGATTCAATTTGGTTAAAAATGCTTGCCGTATATCGATCACACTGCTCCCGGTATTAATACCGATTTGATTGAGGAGGCTATTGTAACTTTCATGCCATTGATAAACTCTTCGGGCGGAACCACCTAAGAATTTCAAAAGATTTTCTCGGTTTAAATTTTTACTGAAATAATTAAAGTAACGATTTTCATCCAGCGGCGGCAAATTCAAAATAATCGGTTTGATATTCTTTGCTTTCAGAAGTTGAATGAGTTCCTCATAGCGACTCTGAAATTCTTCAGGAGGTGTATGGGGTAAATGCTCAGCTTGCGGAGTTGAGGCAACTTCCTGCCAAACGAAATCACAATCATTGCCACCGAATTCCAAAAAAGCAATACTGCCATTGATTAACTTTTTTGCATTTCGTGCAAACATTTGCAAACCTTTATTAATGGTTGCTCCAAAAACCGAAAAATTTTTAACCATTACGGTACATTTCTCACTAATTATATTTGCAAAATTTTGATTGCAGACACTATGCTTCGCCGATTTCTCATCAAAAATAATGCCCTTGGCAATTGAGTCGCCAAATATATACCAAGTTTTTTCTGTTGAATTTATCATCCCACACCTCCTCATCTCGGCAATGTAATCCGCCAAAATTTGAGATCCTTGCTTAATAATTTTAGCATATTAATTGCATGTTAAACTGCAATGGACACAATTTTGCTGGTGTACGTCGAATACTGTGCTTCTGTCGAATACTGTGTTTCTTCCGATAAATGATGTATCATGTTACTACTTTTAGTAAGGAGAAAAGAACGTGTTCAATTACCGAAAAAGTATCCCTTTTATCAGTCTTTTTTTAGTTTTAATTTTATTCTTAGCGGCCTGCGGACAGGCAGCGGAACCAAAGCAAACAACGGATCCAAAGCAACCAACGAGTAGCCAAGCAACAGAAGTTGCCCCGGCCGGTGAGGCGGCTTCAGGTCAAGCCAAGGAAGGCGGGGCGGTTATTGTAGGTATCACCCAAGAGCCGGACTCCTTTGACCCCCATTTGGCAGCAGCAGCTGGCACTAAGGAAATTATTTATAACTTTTTTGACGGCCTAGTCAAGTTGATGCCGGATGGCAGTTTTGAGCCGGCCCTGGCCGAAGCTTATGAACAGGCTGAAGATGCCAAGACCTATACTTTTAAAATCCGCCAAGGGGTTAAGTTTCATAATGGAAAAGACCTAACCTTGGACGATGTTGTTTATTCATTGAAAAATGCAGCAGGCCTGGGCCCTGATGGCCAAGTCAAGCAGGCTCAGTTAACGATCATCGACGATGTGATTGCTAACCCGGCAGAAGATACGGTTGAGGTAAGCCTCAAGGAGCCAGATGCTGACTTCATCAGCTATATGACCTTAGCCATCGTTCCGGCCGACTACCATGAACAGGCTACAAAACCGATTGGTACCGGACCTTTTATCTTTTCTGAATACAAGAAACAACAAGCGGTCAAGATGGTTAAAAACCCGGATTATTGGCGTGACCAAAAGGCCTATTTGGATGAGGTAACTTTTGCGATCATGCCATCAGCAGATGCAGCTATGGTGGACCTTCAGGCTGGCAATATTGACATCTTTCCTTATCTAACTATAGATAAGTTAGATCTACTTAAGGATAAATACGACTTTATCACGGCCGATTCTAATATGGTCCAGGGTTGGTTTTTGAATAATGCCAGACCTCCCTTTGACCAGCCGGATGTTCGTCGGGCCCTCAATATGGCCATTGATAAGCAATTAGTGATTGATACCGTAACCTTTGGAGAAGGCAAGGTCTTGGAGTCCGGTATGACTTCTTCAATGGGTAAATTTTATAACAGTGATTTAAAAAGCCAGTATGATCCGGAAGAAGCCAAGGCCCTCTTGCAAAAGGCCGGTTTTGAGAACCTAGAGATCACGATCACTGTACCGGGAAACTATGTTATCCATGTCCAAACAGCTGAAGCATTGGCAGCCCAACTGGCTAAGGTTGGCGTCAAAGCCAAGATTCAACCGGTTGACTGGGGGACCTGGTTATCTGATGTCTACCAGGGCCGTAACTTTGATTCCACTGTGATAGCCCTGACCTTTGACTACCTATCTCCGGCAACTGTTTTAAAGCATTACTACTCCAAGCACGATAGTAATTTTATTAATTACCACAATGCTCAATTTGACCAACTCTATGAAGAAGCGGCGGCAGAAACAGATGAGGGCAAAAGGGTTGACCTTTACCACCAGATGCAGGCTATCTTACAAGAAGATGGGGCTTCGGTCTTTTTACAAAATCCCGGAACCCAGACGGCTGTAAGCAAAAAACTTGGAGGTTACTTGACCTATCCCCAATATGTCCAGGACCTCTATCCGGTACACTTTGTAGAATAAGTTTAGTGCATGTCCACCTACATTCTGAAAAAATTTGTAGAGATGCTGGTTACCCTGCTTTTAATCTGCCTCATCGTATTTATTATGTTTGAGTTGATTCCGGGAAATCCAGCCAGGATCATGCTGGGGATGCAGGCTGACCAGGCTCAGGTGGAGGCCTTAGAGGAGGAACTTGGCTTGGGTCAGCCCCTAGCAGTCAAAATCTATAATTATTTTAAAGGACTAGCTAAGGGGGACCTAGGCTATTCTTTTCGCTTTTCAGCACCGGTTAAAGATTTGCTTCTGGAGGCCCTGCCCAATACCCTCAAGCTAGCCGGTTATGCCTTTGCTTTGATTTTTGCTTTAGCTGTCCCCCTGGCCCTGCTTTCGGCGGCTAAGGCAGGGTCTCGGCTGGACCAGGTTATCCGTTTTGGGGTTGAGCTTGGCCTGACTATCCCGCCCTTTTTTATGGCCATCATCCTCATGCTCCTCTTTCGCACTTCACAAATTGCTCTTGCTGCGGGGAATGGAACGTCTAACTCAGATTGGGCTAGATTTTTTCTACCGGCTCTGGCTATTGCCCTTTCGCGTACGGCAATGGCTATGGAGTTTTTGAGGGATGGGCTCGTCGGCCAGCTACGGGCAGCCTATGTTAAAACAGCCCTGGGTAAGGGGGCCTCGCCTTCTCGGATCTTGTTTGGTCATATCCTGAGAAATGGCCTCTTATCTTTTGTTACAGCCCTGGGTTTAGTTTTAGCCGAGGTTTTTTCAGGCAGTGTGATTATCGAACAAGTCTTCTTAATTCCCGGCCTGGGACGGCTCTTAGTGACAGCCGTGGAGGCTAGGGACTTGAGCCTGACCCAGGCCATTATTCTTTTGATTGGATCGACGGTCGTCTTAGTTAATTTTCTGGTTGACCTCATTAACCAGTATATTGATCCGCGGATTAGGTTAGAAACTAGGCCGCTTTTACATTTTGGCCTTTTTAAGGGGGGAGGTCTGAATGCCGGCCACAAATGACAAGCATCTAACTGATACTAAGGCAGTTGTCAGTCGTCGGGTAACTTACCAGAATGCGATTTTTAAACAGAGGCAGAACCGTCAATTACGGCTGGCCCTTGTCTTCTTGGCCATTCCCTTAGTTTGTTTTTGTTTGAGCCTTATTTATCGACCCTATGCACCTGACCAGATGGCCCTAGCTGACCGCTTTGCCCGGCCCACTTTCAACCACTGGTTTGGCACCGATAATTACGGTAGGGATATCTTTACCCGGGTTATGTCCGGGCTACCGCTGACCCTTTTTATCTCCTTGGCGATCAACTTTATCGGTTGTAGCCTAGGCCTCCTGATGGGCGGCCTGGCAGGCTATCTGGCCGGTCCGGTAGATTATGTGTTCAGTCGGATTTTTGATGCCCTGTTGGCCATCCCCGCCATTCTCATGGGGATGCTCTTTGTTGCTTCTTTTGGCAACGGGGCTTGGCAATTGGTCTTGGCCTTGGGGATTATGTTTATCCCTTCTTACGGTCGAATAGTTAGGTCGTCATTTTTGGAATACCGGGGGAAAAACTTTGTTAAAAGACTTAAGCTCTTAGGGCTTAGCAGTAGCAAGATTATTTTTTGCCAAATCTTTCCCTTGATTACAGACCGCCTCTTGTCGGCCCTAGCTTTAGGTTTTGCCAATGCAATCTTGGCTGAGTCTTCTTTGAGTTTTTTAGGTTTGGGTGTACCTCCTGACCAAATAACCTGGGGACACATGCTAAAGGATGCCCAGGGTTATGTTTTTCAAAACCCATCAGCTGCAATTTTTCCGGGCCTGATGATCGTCCTCTTGGTTCTGGGGAGCTTTTTATTAGGTCAGGCTTTTAAAGTCAGGGCAGAGAGGGGATCTAGCTTATGAAGCCAATATTTGTTAATTCCCGTGACTTAGAGCCCAAAGCGAGCGTGGCCGAAAAACATGATTCAACAGAATATATCTTAGAGCTAGACCGTCTCAAGGTGGCAACCAAGTTGGGGGCAGAGCTGGTCAGGTCCGTTTCACTTAAGATTCGGCCGGGAGAAATTGTTGGCCTAGTGGGTGAATCGGGAGCAGGTAAGAGCATTACAGCTATGTCGATTGCCGGACTTTTGCCGGAAGGAATTGCAGTCAGCCAAGGCTCCATTCAATTCAAGGGTCGGGAAATTTCACACTTGACCAAGAAGGACCGGCAACAAATTAATGGCCGAGACTTGGGTATTATTTACCAAGATGCTGCCCAGGCCTTGAATCCCCTCATGCGGATAGGTAGGCAGGTTGGTGAGAGTCTGCAGATTCATACAGATATGAGCAAGGACGAAATAAAGGCCCGGGTGATCGGGACCCTGAAGGCAGTTCAATTACCTAATCCGGAAGCCCTTTACCAGGCCTATCCTCATGAGCTGTCAGGCGGTCAGAGACAGAGGGTCCTCATTGCCATGGCTATTATTAATAATCCCGACCTCCTGATCGCAGATGAGCCGACAACAGCTCTGGATGTTTCTGTTAAAAATCAGATTTTAGACCTGATTCGTCTCATCCAGCAAACCAAGGGAAATTCCGTCCTTTACATCTCCCATGACCTTGATACGGTCAGCCGGATTTGTGACCGGGTTTACGTCCTTTATGATGGTCGTCCGATCGAAGAAGGCAAGGTGGAGGAGGTGATGGCGAGGCCTAAGCACCCCTATACAAAGCTTCTGATCGGATCAAGACCCCGTTTGGCTAAGCGGGGACAGAAGCTTTTTGCTGGTCCATCTCAAGAAAAACCTAAGAGCAACCAGGTGACCCTAAGACTGGAAGCCGCAGAAGCTCCCGTCCTCCTGGACCTGCAAAACGTTTCTGCAAGTTACCAGAGAAAGGGCCACCGGGATAATTTGATCTTAGAGAACCTCAACCTGACGCTTAAGTCTGGTGAATGGCTGGGACTGGTGGGTGAATCAGGCTCCGGTAAAACCACCCTGGCTAGACTTATCACAGGCTTCTTGCCTTTGAGCGGTGGGGATCTTCTCTATCAAGAAAAATCCCTTAAGGCTTTAAAGGTGAGGGAGAGGGTCAAGCTCACTTCACGGGGGATCCAGATGATTTTCCAGGATCCCTATTCTTCCTTTAATCCCCGTCAAAAGCTGGGCAGGCAGTTGGCTGAGGGCTTGGCCCTAAAGGAGTCCGGCCGCCTATCCCGGACGGATATGGAAGACCGGGTTTTAACCGCCATGGGTAACCTGGGTCTCGATCCGGATTATGCCGGCCGCTACCCCGGCCAACTATCCGGTGGCCAGGTCCAAAGGATGGCTATAGCTGCGGCCCTTTTACTTGAACCTCAACTACTTTTGGCAGATGAGCCCCTTTCCGCCTTGGACCTTTCTGTTCAAGCCCAGATTTTAGACCTCCTCCTTGACCTCCGCCGAAAATTCTCCTTTGCTTGCTTATTCATATCCCATGACCTATCTGTTGTCCACCATATTTGTGATACAATAGCTGTTCTCAAGGCTGGAGAAATTGTTGAATACGGCAAGGTGGAAGAAGTTTTTGCTAAACCTAAGTCAGCCTACACCAGGCAACTTATCCAAGATTCAGACCTGAGATGAGGGGGATTATGAAATTACACGGTAGTATGGAAATCAAAGGACAAGACCTCTATGTAGGTGGGGTTAGCCTGGAAGCTCTGGCTGAGACCTACGGGACCCCCCTTTATGTCTTTGATGAAGCAGACCTGGTTAGTCGGGCTAGGATCTTTTTGGACAATTTTCGCTCAGACCGTTTTGCCACCCAGGTTTATTATGCTTCAAAGAGTTTTTCAAACCTTTATGTACTGGGATTAATTGCCAAGCTTGGCCTCTCGGTTGATGTGGTCAGTGGGGGAGAGTTTTACACAGCTATCCAGGCTGGCCTTGATCCTGCCAAACTCAATTTTCATGGCAATAACAAGCTGGAGTCAGAGTTGCTTTTAGCCTTAGATGAGGCTGTTGGCCATATCACTATCGACAACTGGGCTGAATATGACCTGCTTTCCAAGCTGGCTAGAGAACGTCAGCAAAAGGTCAAGGTTTTGGTCAGGGTAAATCCTGGCATTGAAGCCAAGACACACAAATATATCCAGACCAGCAAGGAAGATTCAAAGTTTGGCCTTTCGACCGCTGACCCAGCCTGCCTTCAGTTGCTTAAAACTTTAGCTGATGACCCTTGGCTTGAATTGGAGGGACTCCACTCCCATATCGGGTCGCAGGTTTTAGATCCGGGCTTCTTTTTCGCCGGTGCTGAGGCCCTTATGGCCTATCTCAGACAAATCAAGGACCAAGCTGGACTAAGCCTAACTGAGCTTAATCTGGGTGGTGGCTTTGGGGTATATTATACGGCTGAAGATAAGCCTTTTGACCTAGCGGGATTTTTAAAAGACTATGTCAAACGGGTAGAAGACTTAGACGAGCACTACGCTATCGGCCTGAAAAAGCTATCCATAGAACCCGGCCGCTCTTTGATTAACGATAGTGGTTCAATCCTTTACCGGGTAGGGGGAATTAAGGAAACGAGGCAGGGGAAGCCTTTTATCTTTGTAGATGGTGGTATGACTGATAATATTCGGCCAGCCCTCTACCAGGCAAAGTATGAGGTGGCCCTGGCCAATAAAATGAACCAGCCTGTGGCCATGGAATATCGGGTGGCAGGGAAGTGTTGCGAGACTGGAGATATCCTGGTTGAATCCGCTCCTTTACCCAAGGCTGACCGGGGTGATCTCCTAGTCATACCGGCCGCCGGAGCTTACACCTATGCCATGAGTTCCAATTATAACCGTCTGCCCAAAGGGGCAGTCGTCTTTGTCAAAGAGGGAAAGGCCCGTCTGGCTGTGCGCCGAGAGGACTACCAGGACCTCTTGAGAAACGACCTGGCCTATCCGGGCCAATGATTTTGGAGAAGAGCTTTTAGGCTTGTGCATAGCATTTGCCTGAATTTATGAGGATGGAAAAAAGTGACTGTTGTACTAAAGTTTGGTGGTAGTTCTGTTGCCACGACCGATAAAATGAAAGAGGTTGCTCAATTAATTTTACGGCGAAAAGAGCAATATGGTCGGGTTGTTGTGGTAGTTTCGGCCATGGGAGATACAACAGATAATCTCCTATCGATGGCTTCACGGCTGGCTACAAAAGCTGATTCCCGGGAGGTGGATGTCCTCCTTTCGTCCGGAGAGTTGGTTTCGGCCTCTTTGTTAGCCCTCCATTTGATCAGCTTAGGACACCCTGCAGCCAGCTTTACCGGCTTTCAGGCCGGTTTTAAAACAGTTGGACTCCACCGTAAAAGCCAGATCAAGGAACTCGACCCCTGCCGGGTGGAGCAAGCCTTAGATCAGGGTAGAATTGCGGTGGTAGCAGGCTTTCAAGGCATGAATGAGCAGGGGGAGATCACCACGCTTGGTCGAGGCGGGTCAGATACCTCAGCGGTTGCTCTGGCTGCCCGTCTCGGTTGTCCTTGTGAGATTTATACAGATGTGGCCGGGATTTATTCTGTTGATCCCCGGGTCAGGCCGAAGGCTAAAAAGTTGGCTGAGGTTACTTATGAAGAAGCGGTCGAAATGGCCTATCTGGGTGCTAGGGTGATTGAACCGAGGAGTGTTGAGCTGGCTGCTAAATACCGGGTTCCCCTCTATATTGCTTTAAATACCGGGGAGATTGCAGGTACTAGGATCATTGCTAAGGAGGAATTTACTGTGGCTGAAAATATGGAAGCCTTGCAACTGACAAATATTTCTGAGATTGACCAGGTTCTTTTGGTTAACATCGAAGAACTTGGCCGGGGTGACCGGAGGGTACCTCGTTGCTTTAACCGCTTAGCTGAGTCAGGGGTCAACCTGGACTTGATTAACCAGATGCTGACGGATGAAGACTTATCGGCGGTTTCTTTTACGACCTCCATGGAGGACAAAGACGAGGTGGTTAAAATCTTAGATGAATTTTCCTTTACCTATTCCTTGTTGGGTAACTTATCTAAATTATCCATCATAGGGTCGGCTATGCGTCATCAGGTTGGAGTTGCTGCTGAGGCTTTTCGGATCTTTGCAGAGGCCGGGGTCAACTTTTACATGGTTTCGACCTCGGACATTTCAATTTCCTATGTGGTTGATAGCAAGGACTGCAAGATTATGGTTAACCGCCTGGCAGATGTCTTTGGACTATAGCAGGATTGATTAAATTATATTAAAATTAGTTATTAAATTTATTTAAAGATAGAGTTCAAAGACGAAAGTGGAGGAGGTTTCTTATGCTATTTAAAGGTTCTGCTGTCGCCCTGGCCACACCTTTCAAAGAAAACGGAGAGATTGATTATACCGGCCTTGACCGGTTGGTTGATTTTCAAATTGCCCACAAGACAGATGCCATTGTTGCCATGGGAACAACGGGTGAAGCTTCAACCACATCTGACCCTGAACAGATTGAGGCTATAGCTCGGGTAGTTAAGGCTGCCGGGGGAAAAGTTCCGGTTATAGCAGGTACAGGGATTAACCATACAGCACACGCCGTTGGCCTCAGTCGAGATGCCGAGGCTGTTGGAGCCGATGGCCTCCTTCTGGTGACGCCTTACTACAATAAGGCAACGAAACAGGGGCTTTATAATCATTTTAAAACCATCGCTGAAAGCGTCAAAATTCCAGTCATTCTCTATACTGTTCCCAGTCGGACTGCTGTAGAAATTCCGGTTCAGATGGTTAAAGAGTTAGCAGAAATCAAAAACATCGTCGGCATCAAAGATGCTACCGGTAATCTGTCTTACACGACAGCCTTAATCCATGCAGTGCCTGACGACTTTGCTGTTTATTCAGGTAACGATGATGTCGTTGTCCCCCTCATGTCTTTAGGTGGGAAAGGGGTAATCTCTGTTCTCGCTAATATCTTACCCAAAGAAACCCATGAGATGACCCGGGCTTGCCTGGAGGGTGACTTTAGAAAAGGGGCTGACTTGCAGATTAAGCTATACCCCTTGATTAAGGCCCTCTTTACAGAAGTTAATCCAGTTCCAGTGAAGGCTGCTATGGAGATTTTAGGCCTCCCGGCTGGCCCCCTCCGCTTACCCTTGACTAAGGCCTCTACCGAGACCTATGACTTACTGAAGACCAGACTTAATGAGCTGGGTCTGCTTTAGGAGGATATGATGAACATCTTACTTTCAGGTGCCACAGGCCGAATGGGGCATATCGTAGCAGGTTATGTTGCCGGCCAGGCTAAACACAAAATTATAGCCGGCTATGCTGCGGAAGAGGAGGCGGGGCTGGGCTTTCCCGTTTACCTGGATTTAGCGGATTGCAAGGAGACAGAGGCGGTTGACCTGATTATCGATTTTTCAGCAGCATCATCCTTGAATAAACTCTTAGCCTTTGCCCTAGCCAACAAATTACCGATCGTGGTCGCTTCGACCGGTTTTTCGGATGACCAGGAAGAGGAGATCAGGCGAGCCGCTCAAGAAATACCGGTCCTCCATGCTAAAAACATGAGCTTAGGTATCAATGTTATGGAAGGCTTGGTCAAGGAGATGGCTAGCAAGTTGACCGGCTTTGATATTGAGATTATCGAAAAACATCATAGGGGTAAAAAAGACTCTCCTTCGGGTACAGCTAAAATGCTTTTTGAAGCAGCTAATCTAGGTCGTAGTGGAAGCCTCAAAGCCCTAAACGGCCGGGCCGGTGACTATGCTTCAAGGCCTACCAATGAAGTTGGTATCTCTGCCATCAGGGGCGGAACAATTGTCGGTGAACATAGTGTGATTTTTGCTGGGCAAGATGAAATTTTAGAGATCAAGCACACAGCAAATTCACGCTTGATTTTTGCCAGCGGGGCAGTCCGGGCAGCCGAATTTTTGCTTGAACAGCCGGCAGGATTTTACGATATGTCAGATGTCTTAGCTTAGCTTGGCATCTATAAGCTAGAGGTTTATTAAGATGATAAGACTTGGTATAGCAGGATTTGGCAATCTGGGTAAAGGACTGGTGGCCAGCCTTAACAATT
>CAMYEY010000002.1 GCA_947254895.1 uncultured Clostridia bacterium | reverse complement strand
GGCAATATAAATTTTCATATAAATTTTCCTTTCTTAACTTATCTATAATAAGCCGACTATAATGCTTTTCTAAAGGAAGTCGAGCTTGTTACAGCATTTATTTAATGAACCTAACTAATCAAGCCGGAATGCATATCAATAATAATCATCTGGCCATTTTTAAGGATCTCTGTTGCCCCATCGGTCGCATAAAGAAGAGGAATCTGTAAGGCTTCACATACAGTTACCGCATGACTTTCGGGGTCCGGATCTTCCACAATAACAGCCCTGGCATTACGGATCAGGGGAAGAAGGTTAGGCTTGGTTGTTTGACAGAGTAAGATATCTCCAGGTTTAAAAGCCTGAACTGCCTTTTCAACTGAAACCGCCGCATCCCCCTCGCTAAAGCTACTGAGATTAAAGACTTGACCTGAGATGCGGTCTCCCGAGGTGCCAGGGTGGAGAGGCTTTCCACTCGTATAGGCGGAGCCTACCGTAGCGACTTTCATGGTATTAGTTGTGCCTGATATCCCTACCGGGGTACCGCCAGAGATCACTATTGTGTCTCCATCACTGGCAAAGCCTTCCCTGCAACAAATTTCTTCCGCTATATTAAAAAGACCGTCACTGTCCTTAAGGACATCAATCTTATAAGGTATAACACCCCAGGAAAGAGATAGGCGGTACCGCGCCGATTCAGATACCGTTAAGGTAACTATAGGACAAGCCGGTCTGAAGCGCGATACAAGTCGGCCTGTCCGACCTGAATGGGTTATAGCGACTATTGCCTTAGCATTAAGCTCAAAAGCTGCCGAACAGCAGGCATGGCTCACTGCATCAGCAATGTTATTGGATACATCTACCTCCATCTTCTTAAAGACATCCCAATAGTCAAATTTTTGCTCTGTATGGCTAGCAATTTTAACCATTGTGGCAAGGGCCTCTATCGGGTACTTACCCATGGCAGTTTCACCAGAAAGCATGATGGCTGATGTGCCATCAATAACAGCATTGGCCACATCTGAAACTTCGGCTCTGGTGGGTCTAGGGTTACGAATCATAGAATCAAGCATCTCAGTTGCAGTGATTGACACCTTACCGCTACGGTAGGCCAAACGGATCAGCTGCTTTTGAATAACCGGAACCTCATATTCAGGAATTTCGACCCCCAGGTCACCCCTGGCCACCATAACCCCATCTGCTACCTGGAGGATATTTTCAAAGTTATTAACCCCTTCCTGGTTTTCAATCTTGGCTATGATATCAATAGTGTTACAATTTTCTGACTTGAGAATTCTACGTATAGCCAGAACGTCAGCTGTTCTTCTAACAAAAGAAGCTGCGATAAAGTCGATTTTATTTTTAACGGCAAACTTAATATCAGCCTCATCTTGAGCTGTTAGAGAGGGAAGATTTAGGCTGATCCCCGGTAAATTTATGCTCTTATTATTAGAAACAAAACCACCATGTGTGATCAAACACACTAGGTCACGGCCTTCAATTTTTTTTACTTCTAATTCTACCAAACCATCGTCTATTAAGATGGTCGATCCGGGTTCCAAGTCATCTGCTATATCTTTATAGCTAATACTAAAACGTTCGCTATTACCGAGAACATCTTCTCGAACGATTCTAATTTCTTGACCGGTGACAAATTCGACACCATCATTTTCAAAGAGCTTCGTTCTAATTTCAGGACCTTTAGTATCGAGCAGGATACCAACAGGTAAATCCAGTTCTTTACGTAGTTTTTTGATGATATTAATGGTTTTCAAATGCGACTCGTGACTTCCGTGAGAAAAGTTGAGCCTGGCTACATTCATCCCATTGAGCATCAATGCTCTAAGCATTTTTTCACTGGACGTGGCAGGTCCTATCGTACAAATAATTTTTGTCTTACGCATGTTCTTTTTCTCTCCTAAACCTTACCTCTTAGAATTACCTTACTTCATCAGCCTCTTTAACAACTACTTTTTCCTCCTGTAACTTGTCTAAAAACAGTTTACGCCATTTACCCTTTTCAAAATACAGGAAAATAATCAACAGGGTCAGTACCCATGATACTGGATAACACAAAAATATCATATCCAAAGAATTATCGATATCAAGAGCAATATATAAGTAAACCAATCGGAAAAAACACATACCAAAAAGGATGATCAACATCGGCCGCAGTGACTCTCCCACTCCCCTTATATAGCCTGATAAAGTGTACACAAGACCTAGGAGCCAGTAGAAGGGGGTTAAAAATGCCATCATCCTAGTCCCTACTAAAACGATATCCGGAGAAGATGTGAAAAGTCTGACCAAAGGATAGCGAGCAAGAAAAACCAACATTCCTATGGCAAAGGTGCAGATAAAGGTCAAGGCGGAAATCTCCTTAGCTCCCCGTTTAAGCCTAGACCTGAGACCGGCCCCATAGTTTTGTCCTGCAAAAGTTGTAGCAGCTAACGAGAATGAATTAAGTACAGAAAAGACAATACCGTCCAAACGCGAAGCAGCTGCCACCCCGCCAATCGCCACCGGCCCAAAGCTATTCACCATAGACTGGATCAAGACATTTGAAAAGGCGATCAGGGTCCCCTGAATACCAGCTGGAAAACCTATCCGGATGATCTCCAGGCAGGTTTGGCCATGAAAGTTGATTTTCCGTAAAGTTAGGTGATAAATCGTGTTAGCCTCTATCAAACTGAATGAGACAAGCAGTGTTGAAACAACCTGAGATATCACCGTGGCCCAGCCGGCACCGGCCACGCCCCAACGAAAAAAATAAACAAAGATAATATCCAAAACCAGGTTTGTAAAAGTCGATAGTACGAGAAAGTAAAAAGGTCTCTTGGAATCACCAACCGATCTCAATATCCCGGCCCCCATATTGTAGATCAAGAGGGGGACACTACCAGCAAGGATGATCCGCATATAGGTAACGGCATCCTCCATAATGTCGGCTGGTGTTTGCATCAACCCCAAGCAAAAAGGTGTAGCAAAGTAACCGGATACCATTAAAAACAAACCGCCTGCTATGGCTATAGCGTAGGTTGAATGAATCGCCTTTTGTAGATTTTCATAATCATCGCTACCGAAATACTGGGCCACCACAACCGAACATCCGACAGCCAAACCCAAGAAAAAATTGATAATCATATTTGTGATGGCCGCAGTGGATCCTATAGCTGCCATCTCATTTTCGCCAGCAAAATTACCAACAATAATGAGGTCAACGGCACTATATAATTGCTGCAACAAATTGCTCAAGAGAAGAGGTATAGAGAACAGTAAAACTTGTTCCCAAATCCGTCCCTCAGTTAGATTAATCACCCTAGCTTTCATATCAATTTTATCTAATTCACCTACACAAAATTAACCGATACTGGTCGATGTCATCTAGACATCAAATTTTCCCAGCTTGCTTTTAAAGTCCCGGTAAGAAAATTCTCTCTCTATAATAACTTGATTGTTTCTGTCAAAACGAACCAAAGCAGGTAGAGGCATGCCGTTAAAAGAATTTGTTTTAACATGGGCATAAAGGGCCATGTCTGCAAAAGCCAGCCTATCCCCTAGCCTAAGAGGGCGAGGAAAAATGTAGTTTCCTATAATATCTCCAGCTAGACAGCTGGCCCCACCCAGACGGAAAAGCTTAGGGTCATCAAAGCAATTATCCAAGCCCCGGTCATCAACCCCTTCTGCCTCCAAATAGTAGCCATTTTCCTGGTAGTTTTCATCTAGCAAAAAAGCTCTTGGCCGGTAAGGTACCTCCAAAATATCCGGCATATGGCAACTAGCTGATGAATCAAGGATAGCAAAATTAACCTGGTTTTTTCCTGTAGCCAAAACTTCAGTTACCATAAAACCTGTGTCCAAAGAGATCGCTTCACCCGGCTCAAGGTATATCTCTTGATCCGGATATTGGGTCCGGTAGTCTTGAATCGTTTTAGCCAAGATATCCACCCTGTAATCAGACCTGGTCAAATGGTGACCTCCACCAAAATTAACCCAGCTCATCTGCTTGAGGTAGGGGGCAAAGTTCTTTCTGAAAAGGTCGACAATTTCTGCAAGGGGCTCTGCATTTTCTTCACAAAGAGCATGAAAGTGGAGACCATCCACCCCCTTCAGACCATACCTGGCCACCCCCTTTTTAAACTCAGACAGGCTTATACCCAAACGCGAGTAAGGTCCCGCCGGATTATAGATATCCCTCTCTGTCCTGGAAAATTCAGGATTAATCCTTAAGGCAACTTTAATCTTACGACCCCTTCCCCCTGCCCTTTCAATAAGTCCTTTAAATCTTTGCCACTGGTCAAAAGAATTAAAGTAGATGTGGTCAGCAAACTCCACCAGTTCGGTCATTTCTTTTTCTGTATAACCAGGAGAAAAAACATGGATTTCTCCTGGAAATTCTTCCTTGGCTAACCGAGCCTCATAAAGTCCGGACGAGGTCGTCCCCGGCAGATAGCGAGAAATTAAAGGGTAGGTAGCATAAAAAGAATAGGATTTTTGGGCAAAGATTATCTTGATCCCTAATGCCGCCTGAAGCTGTTTAAGATACCTTAAGTTATCCTCTAAAAGAAGCTCATCAAAAACAAAGGCAGGTGTCGGTAGCTTCCAAAACTGCTCGTTTAACCTGGCCGTCCTGGTTTTCTGGCCCAAGAGCTCTGCGGGATTAAGTTGTGCTTCAGATAACAAGCTGGTCTCCCCCTATTAATAATTCCCTAACGGATAGCAAGATTAAAATAAATTTTTCTAACCCTAGGGAACCAAGATAGGGTTGAGGTCTTCAATCCAGGGGAGGCCATTTTTATTTAACTCCTCCATAAAGGGATCAGGATCAAGCTGTTCAATATTATTAACTCCGGCTTGCTTCCACTTACCTTCAAGGATAAGCTTAGCTCCAATCATAGCCGGGACACCTGTCGTATACGAAACCGCCTGAGCTCCCGTTTCGTTATAGGCTGCCTGGTGATCACAAATATTATAAAGGCGGTAAACCTTATTTTGACCATCCTTGGTCCCTTGGAAAATACAACCGATATTAGTCTTACCAACAGTCCTTGGTCCCAAGCTAGCCGGGTCTGGCAGAACTGCCTTCAAAAACTGGAGGGGGATAATTTTTTGTCCAGCAAAATCTATTGGCTCGATCGAAGTCATACCGACATTCTCCAGACATTTCAAGTGGGTTAGGTAACTCTGGCCAAAGGTCATAAAAAAGCGAATCCTCTGTATCCCTGGTATAAACTTAGCCAGGGACTCCAACTCCTCATGATACATGAGATACATATCCTTTTCCCCGACCTCTTCAAAGTTATAAGTTCTTTTAACAGCCAGAGGGTCTGTTTCAATAAATTGACCCTTTTCCCAATAGCGTCCCTTAGCCGAAACCTCTCGAATATTGATTTCCGGATTAAAATTGGTTGCAAAGGGGTAACCATGATCACCACCATTGCAGTCTAAAATATCAATCTGGTGGATTTCGTCAAACTGATGTTTAGCCGCGTAGGCTGAGAAAACGCTGGTTACACCGGGATCAAAACCGGAACCTAAAACTGCTGTGATGCCGGCTTTCTTAAAGCGCTCGTGATAATCCCACTGCCATTTATACTCAAACTTGGCAGTGTCACGGGGCTCATAGTTTGCTGTATCGATATAGTCTGTACCTGTGGCCAGACAAGCATCCATGATAGCTAGATTTTGATAAGGTAAAGCGAGGTGCAAAACCAGGTCCGGCTTATATTGTTCGATCAACTGGATCAATTGCTCGCTGTTTTCTGCGTCGACCTCAGCTGTGGTAATCTGGCTGCCCTTGCCATCTAACTCCCTTTTAAGTTTGAGGCAAGATTCCTCTCGCCGACTGGCAATACAAATTTCTTGAAAGACATCCGAATGTTGAACACATTTATGGGCTGCTACTCTGGCGACACCGCCCGCTCCAATCAATAAAAGTCTGGACATTTTCTCTCCCCTTCTCGATCTAATAAACAGGACAAAATTAGCTTTGTTAGAAAACTTAGCTACTATGTTAGCACACTTTTATGGGATTTTTAACCTTGATCTTTTTCCAGGATTTCCAGACCAATCTGATAAATTTGTTTTTTACTTAAGCCTCTTTTATCGGCTAAATAGGCAGCAGCAGGTTTGAGCTTCATCCCTCCCCGCAAAAGTTCAGTCAAGTCAGCCTCTATCGTCTCCAGACCCACTACAAGTTGTTTGCGACTTTCCTCAGGATTTCTAGCCAAAAAGTCGGCTTGTCCTTCAATCACCAGAACAAACTCTCCCCTAGGCTCTTCTTGTTCCGTATAATGAAGGAGGGCCTCGGACAAGCTTCCCCTAAAATAGCTTTCATAAGTCTTCGTTAGCTCGCGCCCCAAGCAAACCAACCTCTGACCCATACCAAGATCAACTAAATCTTTAAGAGTTTTCACCAGCCTATGAGGAGCTTCGTAGAGGATAAAGGTATGCTGGAGGGAAACGCATTCATTTAGCTGCTCCCTGCGCAGACTTCCTTTACTTTCTAAAAATCCGACAAAGCTATAATGAGCAGTCCTGAGACCGGAAGCAACTAAGCAGGTCAAACCTGCAGTAGCACCCGGCAAAGCAACAATTTGATAGTCCCCTGCCCGAACTAAGTCCGCAACTAAGACTTCTCCCGGATCGGAAATACAAGGCATACCGGCATCAGAAACCAATGCCAGATCTTGACCCTGGTCTAACATGGCCTTGATTTGAGCAAGCCTGCTCTTTTCATTATGCTGGTGGTAACTGATCAAAGGGGTCCTGACCTGATATTTAGACAAAAGCTTAACTGTCTCCCTAGTATCCTCTGCAAGAATCGTTTTGACCGACCCTAAAACATCTAGGGCCCGCAGGCTAATGTCCCTAGGGTTACCTATCGGAACCGGAACCAGATAAAGTTTTCCTCTGTTTTGATCTATCATGCAACCATTATGCAAAGTCCAGCCGTCCAGGGCAAGCATGATTCCCTAAAGCTTTCGCTTATATGCTAGAATCTCTATGTAACAACATCGTTTTAAAGGAAAGAACACCATGGGCCGTAAATTTTTGACCAAAAACTCCACACAACTTATAACCTTCATCTGTTTCCTAGCCATATCTTTAAGTTTCCTTGTCAGCTGCTCTGGTAGCCCGGAAAGGAAAATGGAAAGAGAAACTGTCTCCTATACCATCAACAAGACAGATTATAAAACAGCCCATTCAAGCACTGTTGAACCATCACAAACAGTTCCCGCTCCCTTACCGATACAGTTACCACTGCCAATCGATCAAGTTGGTGATTTAACGATCCATTTTTTAGATGTTGGCCAAGGGCAAGCAACCCTCCTCAAACAGGGAGATTATGAGATTTTAATTGATGGAGGTGGACAAGATAGGTCCAGCTTTGTAGTCTCCTACCTCAAAGAGCTAGGAGTTGAAACAATTGACCTAATGATTGCAACCCACTTTGATGATGATCATATTGCCGGTTTAATAGGGGTAATGAATGTGTTCCCTGTTGAACAGATTTTGTATGGACCAAACCCAAAAGATACCAGGACATGTCACTCCTTTATCCAGACAATCAAAGAGAAAAACATTCCAGCACTGACCCCGGTTATTGGTGACCGTTTTGTAGCAGGCAGTATGGTACTGAATATCGTTGGTCCCTTAAAATATCATAACGAGGATAATAATGACGACTCTATCATATCCAAAATCAATTTTTCTAATACTTCCATACTCATCGGTGGTGATACAAGCTTAGACGTAGAGCAAGACCTGGTCTATCAGGACCTCAAAGCGGACCTCATGTTAGCCAATCATCACGGGAGTAAAGACAGTAATTCTAAAAGTTGGTTAGAGCACATCTCCCCTCAGTTTGTGGTCATCTCTTGTGGAACAAACAACACATATGGATTTCCCAGCCAGGAGACCCTATCAAGGATAAAGATGATAAAAGCTGAGATTTTCCGGACAGATGAGCTGGGTACAATCTTATTTAGGAGTGACGGAAAAACAATCACTCCGTTAACGAAAAACAAATCAGAAATATCAGAAACACATTATCCTGAAAAACCTATAAATGAAGTTGATATAGGGACTAGTAAAACCTCCAGAGGACAGAGTGGCCTTGTAGGAACTGTCACAAAGGAAATATCTAATCCAGAGGAGACTACCCTCATCGCTGACCCAACTGAGGAAATCACCGAGAAAGTCAATCCGGAAACAAGTAGCTTTGTCCTAAATGTGAGGAGTAAAAAATTCCATAAATCCGATTGCAGTGCTGTTGCTAAAATGAAAGCTAAAAACAGGTTAGATACCATAGATACTAGGGATAATATAATCAACCAAGGCTACCAACCATGTAAAATCTGTAATCCGTAAGAA
This sequence comes from uncultured Clostridia bacterium, assembly GCA_947254895.1. GTDB lineage: Bacteria > Bacillota > Clostridia > Saccharofermentanales > DTU023 > UBA5436. The sequence goes on along the minus strand of CAMYEY010000002.1, from coordinate 31,237 downwards.
CAGAAGACAAAAAAGAGGATCCAGTGATCCTCTTTTTAATGTTTAATATTTGTAACAAATTATTATTCTGCTTCAATTGCTCCAACTGGGCAAACCGCAGCACAAGCACCACAGTCAATGCACATATCAGGATCAATCACATACTGGGAGTCACCCTCTGAAATACAGGATACCGGGCACTCACTTGTACATGCTCCACACATAATGCAAGCATCTGAAATTACATGAGCCATATCGTTACCTCCTTACCTTACTTTAACACAATGCTATTTTAGCAAATGGTCCCCCGATAAACAAGCTTTTAGAAAAAGATTAGATCGAGCTAACTGGCTCTAGGTAGGCCTTTTGAGAGTTTTGACTGGTTAGATGGGGCTAATTTTTTGATTCATTTTTAAGCGTGTTGCGCTCTTGTCTTTTGCCCTGCTGGGTTTTGCCCTTGGCAATTATAATAAAACGGTAATCTAAAATTTGTTACCGTCTTTGTTTTCTTGCCAGGTAAGGCTCCGAAAAACTATCTGTTCAAGGCCTGGGCCGGTCCTCCTCTTGCTCAGCATCGTTTTTTCGGCGAATTTTTAATTCTTCCGATACTTCACTCCAGCGAATACCACAGTTCTCTAGGGCAACAGTAAGGTGGTAAAGAACATCAGCCGCTTCATGGACAATCTCCCCCTTGTCCCGGTCTTTGAGGGCCAGTATCAGTTCTAAACACTCCTCCCCTAGCTTGCGGGCAATATAGTCCTCTCCCCTATCCTGCAAATAATTGGTATAGGAGGCAACCACAGGGTGGGCCCTCCGGTCCTCTGCTATACTATAGAGGTGTTCTAAAATATTTCTTTCGGCCATAAGTGCTCCTTACTTTCTATGTATCTTAGTCACTAGCCTAGGTAGAGTCTTTTGAGACGGTGAGACATACCGCAAAGAATGGTATACGAAATGGTATCTGCCTTGGCAGCTAATAAATCTAAATCATTGTAGTTGCCATATTCATCTCTACCAAAAACTAAAACAGGGTCTCCCACTTTTAGGTTTTCAATAGCTGACACATCCAGCATCGTTCTGTCCATACAAATTCTACCGATGATCGGAACTAGTTTGCCTTGAATCATCATACCTGCTTGATTAGAAAGATGGCGATCCAGTCCATCAGCATAGCCTAATTCAACAGTGGCTATTTTGGTCATAAGACCCGGGGAGGTCTGATAAGTCAATCCATAACCAACAGGACTTTGTGGCTCTGCTGCATGGATAGAAGAAACTCTAGTGAAGAGGCTCATGACCGGTTCAAGACCAAGTTCCTGCTTCAAGTCAAGATTAGGGCAGCAACCATAAAGGCTGATCCCTATTCTCACTGCATCCAAACAATATTCCGGAAATCGAACTGCAGCCGCACTGTTGGCACAGTGTTTGACCGGAAACTCCAGACCCTCTCGCTTGCACCCTGCAACGACTTCGCTGAAGCGCTGGTACTGCAATCTGGTAAACTCATCAGATTTATCATCTGTCTCATCAGCAACTGCAAAATGGCTGAAGATTCCCCGAATCTCTATCGCAGGCTGTTGCGATATTTCTAAGATTCTTTGGATCGTCTTTGCCTGGTCAGATTTTCTCGCCGAAAAACCTATTCTGTTCATACCGGTATCAAGTTTAACGTGAATTTTAACCCGCCTATTTTTATATTGAGGAAACTTAACTAACAATGTTGCCAGGTCATCCGCGAGCCTTACCACTTCCCATGAAGATGAAACTGTTTGTGACAAATCATAGTCAATCAAATATCTGGCGAAATCTTGATGGTAGGGGCTGAGGATGAGGATTGGGACTTTTATCTTAGCCTTTCTCAGGTCAATAGCTTCTTCCAGCGTAGCGACGGCAAAAGCATCAAATCCTTTCTCTAAAGCAATTGGAGCAAGCCAAGAAGCACCGTGCCCATAGGCATTGGCCTTAACAACAGCAATCTTTTTTACCCCAGTAGGAATCCTTGCACTGATCGCATCAATGTTGTGTTCCAAGGCAGACCGAGAAAGTTCAAGCCAAGACCTAGCCTTAATCAGGTAGGTTTGTTCTGAGTCCATCAGTCTATCACCTTATTGATCCTGGGAGAATTAAAGAGTCGGTTTAGGGCTACATAGTCAGGAGTAAACTCAACAGCATCACCTATCTCAAGCTTACGGTTATATTTGGAAATATTATAAATAGCATAATCTAAGTTAGACCCTATGTAGTCAATACCTTTTTCCTTAGTTGGTAAATTGGCAAGGTTTACATCTTGGGCGCCTAGAGCCAAGATAACCCGCCTGATCACACCAACATCGTCGAAAGTCAATGTTTCACCGGCATAATTGAAACCTAAATTTCCACTAGGATAAGAGTCTTTACGTTTATTCTCTACTACCTCAGCTAGAAGACTAAAGACATCCTGATGGAGGTTGCCAATTCGGTGCTGGCTAGCAGATTCACGACCAAATAGCCAGGCCTGTCCTATAACCACATGGTTTATTTTGACGGGAAATTCCTCGTCATCCAGCAAAGGTATTGTCGCTGAGCCACCAGCCGAAACGTAATCAAGTTGAATCTCAAAACGCTCTTCAAGACCTGTTACTAATTGGGCAAAGCGACTCAGGTTATCAAGTGTAGCCAGGGTGCCGGAAAAAGAGTTCAAGTGACAACGAATACCTTTGAGCTCAACACCACGCAAGTTCAGTATTTGGTGAACAGTATCAAAAAGATCATCAGCAAGAACACCATCAGAGAGGTCACCCAGCTCAAGTAATAGGATAACACCATGTCTTTTGCCTTCAACAACAGCTGCATCTGATATAGCAAAGATCGTCTCTAATTCAGAATTGACTGACATATCTACTTCCTGTACGAGGCGGCTAACTTCAGAAATCATAGGTAAACGATCAAGCAAGAGACTATCAGCATAAGGTCTGGCAACCGCCAGGTTATCCAAGCTGGAATCCGCAAAATTATGGACTCCTGACCTGGCCATGAGCTCAATCATGGGCTCATATGCCGCTATACCGGTTGTAGAAAAATGGGCCAACACTTGCCTATCAGCTAGGATTTGGCTGATAGTTTGAATGTTATGTTGCAATTTTTGCCTGTCTATCGTAACACAAGGCAGACTTCCTAGATAATTTCTCTTGATCATCGAGTTTAACCTTTCAGTTTTTAATCTTCTTTGTAGCTATATCTTTTACTCGAGACTTAGTTTTTCGTTTCTCCGCCTTCGATCCAAGATCTCTTTTTCTAGAATGAGGTCCTTGACCTTCATCAACCGGGTTGTATTAGCTCTTTCATTCTCTTCCATCTTCATTGTGATGGAATAGATGGTCTCTTCCAAATCCGGAATCATCCTATGCTCCAGAGAGTTGACCCGACGTCGGGTTTTGGCAATCTCACCGGCTAGAAGCTGGGTTGTTTTCTCGATAGAAGCAAGCTCGATCATAGCCGGAATTGCCTTTTTCAAGGCAAGGATGGCCTGATCAAGTTCGCCCGATACAGATGACAATCCATATGGCAAGGTTGTTTTCTCTTTGGCTTGCATCTTTTGCTCATCCGCATCATCTTCATATATCTGATAACTCGGGATTCTTACCGACATCATGTTGGATTCAGATAGGTTTATCGTAAAATTATTTTGTCCGGAATAAAGGGCAGTCTCAATCACTTCTTCGGCCATAACAGCTCGGGCCAAAACCATCTCCTGGTTATATACCTTTAGGAGATCTTCAACCTCTTGACGAAGAACCTGATTGCGTTTGACTATAGCTAAGAATTGCCGCATCAACTCGTCACGCTTATCCTTAAGGAGCTTGTGACCCCTTTTGGCGACATTTAACTGCCCCCTTAAACGCATCAGTTCCATTCTATTCGGATTGACTCGCATTTTTGCCATACTCTTCTCAACCTACGCCTTAATTAACTTGGTCCTTCACTTTTTACTATTCCTGGTATTGTTCAAAAATACCCTTGCGGTAGTACTTTTCAATATATTTTTCATCTATCCGGTTGAGCTCAGTCTTGGGTAATATAGACAGAAGGTCCCAACCGATCTCTAACGTTTCTTCAATTGACCGGTTAACTTGAAAACTTTGCGAAACATAGGTCTTTTCAAACTCCTCTGCAAACTTGGCGTAGATCCGGTCAGTCTCACTCAAAGCTTCCTCGCCCAAAATGATCTCCAGTTCCTTTGCCTCCTTACCACGTGAATAAGCTGCAAACAACTGGTTCATAGTGTCAGCATGGTCGGCCCTGGTCTTACCCTCACCGATAGCCTGGTCTTTCAACCTTGATAAGGATGGTAAAACATCAATTGGGGGCTGAATAGCCTTATTATAGAGATCGCGGCTAAGGATTATCTGGCCCTCCGTAATATAGCCGGTCAAGTCCGGTATTGGATGGGTTTTGTCGTCATCCGGCATAGTCAAAATTGGCATAAGCGTGATAGAACCCGGCCTATCTCTAAGTCTTCCGGCTCTTTCATATAGCTCAGCCAAGTCAGTATAGAGGTAGCCCGGATAACCGCGACGCCCTGGGACTTCTTTCCGTGCAGCCGAAACTTCTCTCAAAGCTTCAGCATAATAGGTGATATCCGTCATGATAACCAAAACGTGCATATCTAGGTCAAAGGCTAGGTATTCAGCTGTGGTTAAAGCTACACGCGGCGTAGCTATCCGCTCAATCGCCGGGTCATCTGCTAGATTGATGAACATAACAGAGCGCGAAATTGCTCCGGTCTTTCTTAAGTCCTCGATAAAGAAGTTAGCATCCTCAAAGGTAATACCCATGGCCGCAAAAACAACCGCAAACTTATCTGAATCTTTAAGAACTTTAGCCTGACGGGCAATCTGGGAGGCCAGTTGATTGTGGGGCAAACCTGACCCAGAAAATATAGGAAGCTTTTGCCCTCTAACCAAAGTGTTAAGGCCATCAATGGCCGATATACCGGTTTGAATAAACTCATCCGGGTAAGCCCTGGCTGCAGGGTTCATAGGTAGCCCTTTTGTATCCATCTTTTTTTCCGGGATGATGTCCGGTCCACCATCAATAGGGTCACCTAAGCCGTCAAATACCCTACCAAGCATGTCGGGTGAAACTCCCAGTTCCATGCCATGTCCCAAGAAGCGTACTTTACTATGCTCTACATTGATACCCAGTGAACTTTCGAAAAGCTGGACAAGGGCGTTATTTCCGGAAACTTCCAAAACCTGGCAACGCCGGAGCTCACCATTTGGCAAGATAATTTCTCCCAGCTCATCATAGGTAACCCCTTCAACATTTTGAACCAGCATCAGAGGACCGGATATTTCTTCTATAGTACGATATTCTTTTGCCATGCTTAAACCTCCCGGATAATACAGCTGGCTACCTCAGTAGAAATCCGGCTGAGGTAGTTATGGTAAGTTTCTTCTATCTGGTCTTCAGGTATGTATTTCATCCTGGCCAAGTCACTCCTAATGGGTAGGGAGATCAGCTTATTATAGTTAACCTTTTTGTCAATAGCCTTGACAGCCTCTTGGTAGAAAGTCATGAGGCAGTGAAGCATATAGTATTGCTTGTTGAGGGAACTGTAAGTATCCACCTCATGGAAAGAGTTTTGGTGGAGGAAGTCTTCCCTGATGGACCGAGCAGCCTCAAGTTTGAGACGGTCGAGATAAGATAAAGAGTCATGTCCAACCAAGCGAACAATCTCTTGTAACTCAGCTTCCTCTTGGAGTAGGACCATGGCATTTTTCCTGATTTCAGACCAATTAGCTGAAATATTTTCATTCATCCATTGGTCAATCTTATTTTGATAAAGCGAATAGCTGGATAGCCAGTTAATGGCTGGGAAGTGACGTTGATAAGCTAAAGCTGAGTCAAGTCTCCAGAAAACCTGAACTATCCTCAGGGTTGATTGGGCAACAGGGTCAGAAAGGTCCCCCCCAGGAGGAGAAACTGCTCCTATAGCGGTTAGAACCCCTACCCGATCATCTTGACCTAGGCAGCGAACCATGCCGGCCCGTTCATAAAATTGGGCCAAACGAGAACCAAGATAGGCCGGATAGCCTTCTTCGCCCGGCATTTCCTCCAGACGACCTGACATCTCTCTTAAGGCTTCAGCCCAGCGTGAAGTCGAGTCAGCCATGATGGATACTGAGTAGCCCATGTCTCGAAAATATTCAGCTATTGTGATGCCCGTATAAATAGATGCCTCACGGGCAGCCACCGGCATATCTGATGTATTGGCGATAAGAATAGTCCTTTGCATCAAAGGAAGCCCTGAGTGCGGGTCTTCTAACTCCGGAAATTCATTTAAGACATCAGTCATCTCATTACCACGCTCACCACAACCTATGTAGACAACCACATCAGCCGCTGCCCATTTAGCAAGTTGGTGCTGGATAACCGTTTTACCTGAACCAAAAGGACCTGGGACCGATGCTGTTCCCCCTTTAGCTACAGGGAAAAAGCTATCTATCGACCTTTGACCCGTTATGAGGGGTTCTGACGGCGATATTTTCTCCCTGTATGGGCGGCCGATCCTAACCGGCCATCTTTGCATCAGGGTTAAATTATGGTCTTGACCTTTCTCATCCGTCAAAATGGCAACTGTTTCTTCAATGGTGTATGAGCCGGACTTGACCTCTTTAATCTTACCTTTTAAAGGATAAGGAACCATGATTTTATGTTCTAGTATTTCAGTCTCTTGCACAAGGCCAATAACATCACCTGCTTCAACCTCTTGACCTGCCGTCACCTGAGCCTTAAATTCCCATTTTTTCGAGCGACTCAAAGCTGCAACTGAAGCACCGCGATTGATGTTGTTACCTTCAATTTTGACTAACTGTTCAAGCGGTCTTTGGATACCATCAAAAATCCCCCCGATTAGCCCAGGTCCCAACTCAACCGAAAGAGGCTGGTCTTCTGTCCTGACAACCTCACCCGGTCCCAAACCGGCGGTGTTCTCATAGACCTGTATGGATGCTTGATCACCATGCATCTCTATAATCTCGCCGATCAAGTTTTTTTCCGAAACCCGAACAATGTCAAACATTTTAGCATCGCGCATCCCGTCTGCTATAACCAGTGGTCCGGATACTTTGATGATCCTACCTTGTTTGGAACTCATATCATAAAACCTCGTCTCTTCTAACTCTAATCTAATTTTCGGTCCCACCTAGATTAAGTAAATCCATGCCGATCGCACTCTTAACTGTTTCCCTCAACTGTTCTTGGGCAAAATTCTCTCCACCCTTAGCCGAAGGAATCAAAATAACTGCTGTTTCAAAAGCAGACTTATATTTCTCTAAAATGCCGGGATTTTGTGCCGCTAAATATTCGGTTATAAAAATCAAGTGGCAACCAGCCCGACGCAGCTCATCCAGCTTTTTTAAGGCGGCCATCGGGTCATCGGTGATGTAAACCATAATACCAAGTCCCCTGAAACCCAGGACACTATCAGCATCTCCAATGACTGCAATTTTTCCTAAATTCACGCCTTACTCCTTATCTGTATACCACAGCAAAGCAACTTTGCTTCGCCTATCGGATCCAAGCTTTATTCTTTAAAAGCCCGGCCGCATCAACTGGTTTTTTCTCGCATCAGAAAAATTATTACTCAAGGCAGCCTCCGCAACCCTAAGATTTTTTCGCTCCAACTGACGACTCAGCACATAGGCCATAGTCTTATCAAGTCCCGGTCCCAATGTTTTAGTCTCAGCCAACCGCTCAATAATTTTTCGGTCTACAAGCTGGCTAAAATTAGCAGCTTGTCCCAAGTCTGCATAGGCCTTTACGTAGGGTCCAAAGTCCTCAAATTTAGTGAGGGCTAGGGCCTGGACAAGCTCTTCGGACTTTAAGTGGAAGAGGTCTAACCACCCTTCTTCCGACAGGTCGCCTAGGTTAATCAGTTGGTTTTTAAAATAATTCTCAGATAGACCAAGACTCCGGCAACGCAATAGAATTTCCAGGTTTTTGTAATCAACCCGGTCTAAGATAAGCCCTTTCAACCAGCTCGATTCGAGTTTCTGACTGAGACGCAGGGCCTCCTGCCAATAAGCTTTTTCGACCAAGTTGTCCAGTCTACCAAGATCATAATATTCAGCAAAATCAAGCCTTGCCTGGTGCACGACCTCTTGCATCCATTCAGGACAGATTGTGTAGTCACAAAGATTGCTGTCTGTCTGCTTGCCTGTCAGGCTACTTTTGAACTCTTGGTTGATCTGGTCCAAGATAGACTTTGGCTCAACCATATAAGGACCTTGCAAGAGGGCATTTATTGTTTCCTCCGCCAAGGTATCCTTGGCGGTTAGGGCCAGCCTAAGCAAGGCCCGCAAATTGTGCCTATCATGGTCCAGCAGGATGAAGCTGTAAAAATCCGGATCTCCTATGGCACTGTTCAAGAGGTCTAAATCTTCCATAAAAGAGCCGGCAATAGCTTCCGGTAAGTTATCAGCCTGGTAATTAGCATCCCTCAGGATAGCCAGGCGGCCATCTGCCTCCTTGGTCTGGTAGACTTGCTGGATCCGGTCACTCGACAACAGTTGACTTTCTCTTTTGGCTAGAAGGCCATAGAGAAAGAGCCAAGAACCTGATACGGTCGGGTCCGGATTGAATTTTACTAAGCTCGTTTTCTGCATTCCCTATACCACTTGTAGCCTAATCATGGGTCCTGTCTGTACTAAATAAAATATCTGCCACCAAGGCTGAAAGCTCTGACCTGTTGTCTTTGAGGACTAGGTCAAGGCTCAGGTTATGCTCGACTTTACCCTGGTCGATGACCATGCCGGCCCCTATATCAACCGGCCGGCCAGCCTCAAAACCAGGCCCCAGTGCCTTGAGCAAGTCGGGTAAGATGGCCTGGTCAGCCTCATTTAGCCTCACCTGGCCGGACTGGACCTGATGTTTTTCGACCATGTCCCGGTAGAGCTTCAACTTAGCTTCAGGCTTGAGGCTCTTTAGCCTAACTAAGGCCTCTCCGATAATCTCGCTGATGAGCGTCTGCCTCTGCTCCAGCTTAAGCTGCCTGGTCTGGTTTTCCAGTTTGCTTTGACTGCGACTTGCCACCGCTGCCAACTGGTCATTCAAACGATCTTGGGCTTGCCTTTGGACGTTTTGAATTTCCGCCTCATTTTCAGCCAAATTCACTGCCATAGTCTGGTCAGCCTCAGCCATGATCCGGTCAGCCTCTTGCCGTGCTTCAGATAAGATAAGCTCAATGATTTTATCAATCTTAGCCATGCCTATCTCCGGCCTAGGCTAAACTAAAGATAGCCAAAACAGAAGTTAGCAGGGAGAAAATGGCGTAGGTTTCAACCACAACTGCCAGGACGATAACCCGGGCTTGCTGGTCAGCTCTTTTGGCGATCAGGGCAACACCTGTTTCACAGACCTTGGCCTGGTGGATGGCTGATAGGTAACCGACCACCGTGATCGGCATAGCTGCAGCAAACCATAAAAGCCCGTGGCCCAGGCTGATATCTGCCGCAAAACCCTGGCTCATGATACCCGATCTGGTTAAGATCAAGAAAAAGGTCAAAAGGCCATAAATGCCCTGGGTTCCAGGTAGGGCCTGGAGAATCAAAGCTTTACCAAATAAGTCCGGCTGATCGGCTAAGATACCATTGACAGCTTGGCCCACACGACCTACACCCTTAGCTGAGCCAAGTCCTGGCAACAGAGCTGCTAAAGCCGCTCCTAATAGGGCAATAAAGGGTCCCAAGATACTTGCAAATTCACTCATGATAAACCTCCAATTTATCTGCTTTTCGGCTAGAAAACCTAGCTTTCAATTTCATAATTATCTATTTTAATATGTTTTGTTTGGTAGCTTAAAGGCTTAAAGAATGTTCCGCCGCCTTCAAAAAACTGGCCAAAAAACTCAACATATTGTAAACGACTGGAATGGACATAAGCCGACAGGGCCGATAGGGCAAGGTTAAGCAGGTGGCCTGCTAAAAGTATAACCACTGCAAAAACTGTCCCAACCAACGAACCGGAAACCATCTTAGCCAAAAAGTTAACCACAGTTGCGATAACACTTGTCGCTAAAACCAGGGCTAAAATTCTCGTATAGGATAAAATATCACCCAAGTAATTGACTATCCCGTAAAGGGAGGCAAGTCCTGAAAAAACACGGGCAAAGGGGTTTTTCTTAGATCTTGCTGAGAAGAGAACAATTACTGCCGCCCCGCTTAAAGCCAGGTATTTACCAACCAGGCCCAGATCAACAACTGCCACTCCAAGGGAAGGGCCTGCCAGGATAAGGCCAAGGCCGATAATTAAGAGGTACCAAGGCACAATATCGAAAAACACATTTGAGACTTTACCGAAACGGACTTCATTGACAATTTTCATAGCCATACCGGTAAAGAGGTGGACTAGACCAAAAATCATAGACCAGACTAAGAGTTTTTGTGGGTCATCCATAGGGTTAAACCAAAGCAATGGTGAATTTATCCTGTTATCCGTAAAGACCGGCAAGAGGTCGCCAAAAAATCCGCCAAAGATAAAACCCCAAAGGGTTGAAGAAATCCCGCACAAGAAGAGTAAACTCACCAGGCTGCCGGATTCTGACTTAAGGTCAATCTTGACCTTCCAAATTAAATAGGCACAGGCAACTGTCAACAAAAAACCATAGCCCACGTCTGATAGCATCATGCCAAAGAAAATAAAGGTTGACGGTGCCAATACAGGGGTCGGATCAATCTCCCGGGTGTTTGGGGCGCCAAACATTTCCAGAATCATCTGGAAGGCACGGGCGAAAGGCTTATTTTTAAGTAAGATGGGGTAGTCTGCATCCTCCGGGAGGACTTCTATTTCCACCCAAACAGTAAAGTTATCTTCTAATTCAGCTTTCACTCGGGGCGAGCTTTCGGCCGGCACATAGGCCTCCAGCATGAAGGTCTTGGCTGTATTTTCAGTCTGTCCCACTGCCTCCTGCCTGGCAACCATGGAGAGGTAATAGTCATACAGGCTATAGAAGTCAAGCTTCCTTTTAGCAAGCTCTTTGAGCTCTAAGCCAGCCTGTTCAAATCTTTGCTGGCAGTCTGCAATAGCCTCCTGGTTATCGGCAAAAAGCTGCCTAGGCAGACCGCTTTTGGTTATAGGAAAGAGATTAAAAGAATTTTGTTTAAGGAAACGGTCAAGGTCTGGCCCATCTTGAGAGAGGGCTATAGCTGCTACAAATACTGTGCTTTCTCGGTCCAGTAATTTTAGGAGAATTGCATTTGGTAAATTTTCTGCCAGCTTAGCCTCCAGATCCTTAAACTGGCTGGCACCCAGGCTAGCCAAGAAGTAAACTGTCCTGGCAGTTGACCTCTGAGCCAGGTTAAGGTCCAGCTCTAGGCAGTTTTGGAGAATGGCTTGCTCTTTTTCCAGCTTAGCAATCTCTGCCTGTAGGTCAGTCATCAGATTATCAATTTCAAAAACTCGCCGGGCCCGGGTCATAATTTCACTTTCCCGGTCAGCGACAGCTAAAAATTCGGCTAGGCTGATCTTGAGTCTGCCTTTATCAAACTGAACATTGGGGTATTTATCTTCAAGATATTTGCCAGCGTCTTCCAAGGTCTTAGCCTTAGCTTTAAGAATCTGGATATTTTGCTGGACCTGGTCACGCTCTGCAGTATTAACAGCTTGCCCTTTGTCTTGCTCCATCTCTGTTCCGACAGGCTCTTGGTCCAACTGGTCATTAGATTCTGCAGTTGTTTTCATTTTAGGATCAATCAACTCCACCTTGGCCATGGCTTGAAGGCTGGAAATGATTTGCGTTCGGTCCCGGCTAAGTCCCAGAAGCCGGATTTTATCCATTTTAAGAATTGACAAGGAGACCCTCTACCCTTTCTAAGACAGCGGCAATGGCCACTTCTCTTCGGTCCTGGGGAAGGTCAGCCGGTTTTACTTCAGATAGACTAGCTTTAAGCCTATCCTCAGCCTGAGCCTCTGCCTCCACTCGCCTACTTTTCAACTCGTCTTCACTAGCTTTTTTAGCGACTTCTAGCTGTTGATCCAGGTCCCTCTGATAAGCCTCAAGCTTTTGCCGGGCGGCCTGGTCCGCAGTCTTAATAATTGCATCTGCTTGGGCTTCAGCTTCTTCTATTTTCGTAACAAAGTTGTCCAAAGTAAACCTCCAAGCTCTATAACAATTGCCCTGATTAGAAGGATTGAAGTATCAGGCGGCCTAGCTAAAACTTGACTACAGCCAATCAGCCTTGTTTTCTAACAATGCACCTCTAGGCAATCTATCATCCCATAATTTTTTCTATTATAACATAATTATAAGTCAGTTTTATACGCCCAAAAATCAAATCTGCCAGCCAGTTAGTTTAAAAGCAAAAAGCCCTAGCTTTTAAAGGCTAGGGCTCTTTTCTATAATTTAGGCCTCATCATAATCTAGTATAGACTAAGATTTTTTCTGGACAGTGATTTTGTTATCGGCAACATCAATTAGGGCAGTATCGCCTTCCTTTACCAGGCCATCCAGCATAGCCTCGGAGAAGGTATCTTCGACAGCGGACTGGATCAGGCGACGGAGTGGCCTTGCCCCATAGTGAGGCTCGTAGCCATGTTCTGCCAACCATTCTCTAGCAGCATCAGTAACTTCAATCTGGATGCCGATGTCTGCAATTCTCTTGACCAGCTGTCCAATCATGATGTCGACAATCTTCAGGATAGATTCCTTGGACAACATCTTAAAGAAAATAATCTCATCGATACGGTTGAGGAACTCAGGCGAAAATACCCTTTTCACCTCTTCCATAATCATTTTCTTTGCTTCGTCAAAGGACCGACCGCCATAGAGGCTTTGCTCTTCAAACTTATCGTTTTTACCCGTATCATCAGATGACTCTTGATTTTTCAAGCCATCAACATCAAAACCGATCTTATTGGCAACATCAGAAGTCAATAAACCTGCTCCGATATTTGAAGTCATAATGATGATGGTATTTTTGAAGTTGACCGTCCTGCCCTGACCGTCTGTCAATCGACCATCCTCAAGAACTTGCAAGAGGACATTAAAGACATCTGGATGGGCTTTTTCGACCTCATCAAAGAGGACGACCGAGTAGGGGTGGCGACGGACTTGCTCGGTCAGCTGGCCACCTTCTTCATAGCCAACATAACCCGGAGGAGAACCAATCAGTTTAGACACATCAAATTTTTCCATATATTCGGACATGTCAATCCTCACCATGGCATTCTCATCACCAAACATAGTGTCTGCTAAGGCACGAGCCAACTCTGTTTTACCAACACCGGTTGTACCTAGGAAGAGGAAGGATCCGGTTGGCCGGTTGGGGTTCTTGAGTCCCAAGCGTCCCCGCCTGATAGCTTTAGCTACAGCTACAACCGCCTCGTCTTGACCGATCACCCGTTTTTCAAGCTCGCTTTCCAAGTTTCTCATTTTTTCTTGATCATCTTCAGTCAGCTTCATCACCGGAATACCGGTCCACGAGGCTACGATTGAGGCTATATCATCAACACCGACAACTGGCTCATCGTTTTTATCCTCCTGGTGGTTCTCCTTTACCGATTTAATTTCTTCCTGCAGTTTGTTTTCCTGTTCTAGTAATTTTGCAGCTTCCTCAAATTTTTCAGTTTCAACAGCCTTGTTTTTTTGACTAATAACGGACTTTAACTCTTCCTCCTTGGCCAAAAGCTCTTTGGGGTGGCTGGTCTGAGCCATCCTTAACTTAGAGGCTGCCTCGTCAATCAAATCGATCGCCTTATCAGGCAAGAAGCGGTCCGTAATATAGCGACTGGAAAGAGCAACAGCTTCCTTGATAGCTTCATCAGAGATTTTCACATGGTGATGCTTTTCGTATTTTTCACGCAAGCCATAAAGAATCCTGATAGAATCTTCTTCACTCGGCTCATCCACCATAATGGGTTGGAAACGTCGAGCAAGAGCTGCATCTTTCTCAATATTTTTACGATACTCGTCGATCGTAGTTGCTCCGATAACCTGGAGTTCCCCCCTAGCCAACATTGGTTTTAAAATATTAGCGGCATCCATGGCTCCCTCAGAAGCACCTGCTCCCACTAAAGTATGGAGCTCATCGATAAAGAGGATCATGTTGCCCGCTTTGGTGGCCTCTTCAATCCCCTTCTTGAGTCTTTCTTCAAACTCACCCCGGTATTTAGCTCCCGCCAACATACCGGAAAGGTCAAGTGAAAAGAGTCGCTTGTTCTGCAAAAGTTCTGGCACATCGCCAGCCACAATCTTCTGGGCTAGGCCTTCGGCAATGGCAGTTTTACCGACACCAGGCTCACCGATCAAAACTGGGTTATTTTTAGTCCGACGACAAAGGATCTGCATAGCTCGGTTGATCTCCTCATCGCGACCAATGATGGGGTCAAAACCATCTTTTTGGGCTAAGGCAGTTAAATCAACCCCAAACTGATCAAGGGTCGGAGTTTGGCTGTTACCTGCTCCCTGTTCTTTATCAGAAGATGTCTGACCAGCTTGACCAAAGGAAGCAAAGCTATTGTCGCTGATCTGCTTACTGATTTCAGCATAAAGCCTCTGGATTGAAATATCAGCACTTCTGAGGATCCTTACGGCCACACTATCCCCTTCTCTGAGGATCCCTAGCAAAAGGTGTTCCGGTTCAATTAATTGGGCATTGCGCACAGTAGATTCTCTGGCTGCCAGATTTAAAACTTGTTTTGTTCTTGGGGTCATCATCTGGTAAATCAGATTAATATCCTGGTCTCCACCGGGGCCAAGGTCGCTAGCTTCTTTATTGTTAAATTGGTTTAATATTTGAACGATGCTGTCAGAAGTCAGCTGATACTGTTGCAACATCTGACTAGCCAGCCCACCTTCATCAATAATGCCTTTCAGCAAGTGCTCTGTGCCGATATAGTCGAGCCCATATGCCCTAGCCATCCGATAGGCTTCAGCCAAAACCTTGGCTGTTCTTTCAGATAATCTTATCATCATAGTAAAATTCCTCCTAAATTATTTATTCTCAGCTTATTCAGCTCGTAATAGTCTTTCTTTTATTAATTCTGCTCTGGCTGCATCCCTCTCGTCAGCCTGCAAAATCTTTCCCTTTTGTTTTTGGATTGATCCAACCCCAGCCAAGTAGCTTAGAGCTAAGATATCCGGGTAATCGGGGAAAGCTTCAAATCCCAAAGCTCTGCCCAACCTCAGGTCGCTTAAACAAGCAAAAGCTTCATTATGCCCAACCAAATAGGCATTTTCCAGGATAGCCTTTGACCTGTAAATCTTATCCTTCAGTTGAATGCCCTCTTGGTCATACCAAGCCTTACGGGCATTTCTTTCCTTATCTATGACAACCTGCATCAGGGCCGAGAACTTTTTAACCATATCAAAGTCACTCTGACCTAGGGTTACTTGGTTAGAAACCTGTATCATCTGGCCCTGATCTTGGCTACCCTCGCCATAATAACCCCTCACCGTATAACCTGACCTGCGCAAAGAATCAATGAGATACTTCAATTGGCCCAATCGATTTAGACCTGCTGCGTGAAACAGGACAGAAATTCTGAGTCCCGTACCCACATTAGTAGGACAAGCTGTCAAGTAGCCAAAATTTTTATCCTTTGCTATATCCAGGACACTTTCGAGAGCTGTCGCCAACTTCTTCGCCCGATCAAAGACATCATCCGGTCTAAATCCGGCAGCTATGGACTGGACACGCAGGTGGTCCTCATCTAACAAGAGAATACTGAGGTCTTCCTGGTCATTGATCATGAGACCGTGATCCTGGCCTGACTTAAGCAGCATGGGATTTATTATATGGTGCTCAGCAAGACTCAACCTATCTATGTCTGTCAAATCATCTCTCCGAACGAGGTGAAAAGAGACCGGATCAATCTGCCGCACCCGGTCGGCTATTTCCTGGATTAGGTCTTCCCTTTCTTGCTCTTTGAGCAGGTGGGGGAAGGCATGTCCTTTTATATTTCTGGCTAGTCGCACCCGAGTGCTAACAATCACATCTTGGTCTGGTCCGTGCCGGTCATACCAACTCATCTTATTCCCCCTCATCTTGGGCCTGACCATTGGGTTTTATCCCACCGTCTCTGGCCTGTTCATCCTCTTTAATTGCCTTGATTTGGTCCCGAACCAGGGCCGCTTCTTCATACTTTTCTTGCTGAACCAAGTCTTTCAGCTTAACCTGCAAGGTAGATAACGGGCTGTTTTCTAACGGTTCAGACTTACCTGATTCTTCTGCACTTATGGAAGTATCCAGGTCTATGCCTCGACTTCCATCTCCTCCTACAACCTCTAACTGGATATGACCACCTTGAATTTCATCAAGCATAGGTTCAATCCAATTTCTAAAATGTGAATAACATGTCGGACAGCCAAAAAGACCGTCTTCTTGAAAATTAGCTATACTTCGTCCACAATCAGGGCAGACATCAAAAGATATGGTCTTGGTCATCTGACCCGGGTCCAACTGCCCAAAAACCTTGGCTAGGCTAAAGGGTAGGGAAAAAGCTGATTGGCCTACATAATTAGGAATTGGTAAAGTATCAAAAGCAGACTCAAACACTCCCTCCTCTTGTGCGCAATCTCGACAGAGCTTTTGTTGTTTGGTAACTCCGTTAATATTTGTCCTAATGCTTACAGTTGCCTCGTTCTTTTTACATTTATCACATAACATCTTATTCCTCACTCCTTCCCTCTAACCTTAATATTGTCAGTAAAACATTACTCAAGATAGCCGATCTTACTCTGCCAACTTCAGCCACCGGTACATCCACCAGGGCTTGCTCAGAAACCGCAGCCTTGGCAATTTGAGAATAGGTCTCAGTAATTGCCTTTTGCTGGTTAAGGTTATCGATGATCAAATTTGATTCCTGCTGACTTAAACTCTCAGGCAGGGATTGTATTTGATGGACCAAGTGCTCTTGGGGAGAATCAAAATTCACCTGGTAAATTCTGATTGAACCACCGCCTCCTCTACGGCTCTCTTTTATGTAACCCATACCATTGGTAAACCGGGTCTGAAGAACATAACTGATCTGTGAGGGAACACAATTCAATCTTTCTGCCAAGTCATTGCGAGTAAATTCAATTCTACCCTCGTTATCCGCAAGCATTTGCTTTAATAGATATTCGATAGTATCACTAAGATTTGACATTGCTTAATTTTCTCCCTTCTTTTTCCTGCAAAGTCTCAATAAAGCTTTTTAGAACCAATGTCTGACCTTCTCTGTCTTTGACTTTGACTTTCTTTGATCTTGATTACATTATACACTTTGCCTCTATTAATGTGCGAACTAAAAATGAACAATTGTGAATTTTTATAGTTTGATTTTCAAGCTAGGAAAGGATCTATCGCCCTACCCCTAAGACTCTAAAGAGCACTCACCCAATAACCATCCTAGCAGTCCTCTTTTTCATCGAAGAATATTGTCCAACTAAAATGAAGTAGCCGGCCTAAGGCTTGAGCCACTTCAGGCGAGGGCCGTCGATTTCCAAGTTCTATCTGGGTATAGTAGGCCCGGGCTAGACCAAGATGCTTGGCCACCTCTTCTTGGGTCAGTTGCTCTGCTAGTCGTCTGTCTCTTAACCATTGTCTCACGGCAAACCCCTCACCTCTCACTTACTTTGAAAACGCTCTATATGTTACTTATTGTAACATATTATTGTAAGATCCACTAACACTAGGAGTTGTTTGCGTCTTAAATATCCGAATGGATTTATCCTCTGATCAATAGTTAAACTTCAAGGATCAATCAAAATCTTTTCCTGTCTCCGCAACCTCAAGCAGTTCACCGGAACTTAGATCAACCTGGTTATCAGCTTCAACAGGCATATTGCCGATCAACTCATCCACACTAGTTTTGAAAATCTTGCTAAGTTTAGCTAGAACCATAAAGCTAGGTAAACGTTGGCCTGTCTCATACAGGGATATGAGAGACCTTGAGCAATTTATTTGTTGAGCCAGTTGTCCCTGGGTGAGCTTACTGGATTTTCGAAGTCGCTTTAAATTTTCTGCAAAATTTCCCATTTTTCTTCCTTATCTATGTGAGAGTTATGTAGCTTTAAGGCACTGTGTCTTATTGTAACACATCCAGTTAATGGTAAAGAGCTTTCTCAAAAAGGCCAAACCGGTTTTCCTGATGAATTTTACATGTTACAATGTCAGCCGTGATAGACTAAGGGAGATAAGTGGAACATGAGAAAACTATATTGGAAATTCAAGAAAGTATTCAGTCAAACTTTCGTCTTTATTCTCCTAGGATATGCTCTTTTTTGGCTATCCGGTAAAATCCAACTGATCTCTGACTTTAGTTATATCAACTGGTTAAAGTTGGCCTATTTTTTCTGTTTAGCAATATATATCCTGCTATTTGCCAGCACAGTCCGTAGCCTAATCACAAACAATGTGATACAAACCTATGATCCTACTAGCGCTAATAGCCTAAAAAAGCTCCGGAAGCAAAAAAAATATCAGTTGAACGGGCAGTTGATTCGTCAGTCAGATAACCAGGCAGATCTTGTCCAAGAGGTGGCCCAATATCTGCAAACTGCCGGTTACAGACAAACTTCTGCACCACAGCTAGGGATCGTCTTCGAGAAAGAAACAGGATTCTTGAATTGGAAGTTACAGCGCAAAAGCCACCGGGTCTTTCTCCTCTATCGTCCACTACTCAACATATTGATCGTTGACAATATATTGGCAGAAAGCGCCCGTTATATCGACCTCCACAATCAGGAAAAGCCGGTCAGTCAAAATAGCCTGATCCTTATAACAGATATGAAAAATGAAGAGGAGGTTCTATCTGCCGGAACTGGTATTGTAAACTTTATAAGTGGTAAGAGCACAGCTTACCTCTATCCTATTTTTGTCGACATTATGCACCAACATATCTTTTTTCCTCAAGATATCTCCCTCCTTCCCTGGTATAAGCAAGCCTCCAGAACTAGACAACTTAAACAATTTAAAGATTGGTTGGTAAACCGCTAGGGTTAAAATGCTACACATCCCCTTAAATCTTAAATACGATCCCTACCGGGGCTTTCAACTCACTGCCTACCTTACTTTTAACCCCGGTGCCTATAGACACCATATTGACCAAGTAAATTTAAAAGATCTAGTATGTCGTGGCATTGAGGAAAAGTGGTCCGGTCTATATCCCACTACTCCAGAAATCATATCGGCTTGCCGAATCTATTTTGAAAATCTGGCGCCTGATAGCCAGCTCTCTCCCTTACATGAGGATTATCTGCCCTTCAGCGTCATCCTTAAACTAGACCCTGACTCAGGACTGGTACCGCCCCGCTTAACCTGGCTCAAACGCCTTCTTTGCTTTAAGCAGAGACCTATCCCCATCTTTATCCGCGAAAGTAAAATTCTTCCATCTCATGTTGCGAGCGGCCTTCTGAGGAGATTTTGGGGAATTTTTAAATATGGCAGAGTCCTATGTCTAGGCTACAACTGGTCACGTCATTGGCCCGGCTACGCTGTTATCCACAAATACAGTCAAGAGAAGACTTTACAGTCCATTGCAGCCCATGAATTTGGTCACCTATGTGGTCTCGATGATGCCTATGCCGCCTGGTATCGGCTCTACTACCCGGCTCCCGGTACAGAAGACTTTATGATGCATTATAACCGCCAGGTCCAAGCAGAAGAAATCGCTATGCTGATCAAGGCCTATGCCTTAAATAGAATTCAATTTTTCCCAATTAAGTGGGATTGGCCTACTTTCAAACAAGGTTTTAGGCAAGAACTTAGCTACTACGGTAAAAAAATTCAAAATCTATTTAAAAAATGATACAATCAACTTATATTTCTTAATCATTCAAGAAAGAGGTTCTTGTGCCCATTATAACTGTTGCCCGTGAAGCTGCTAGTTTCGGGGATGAACTTGCTGAACGCCTGTCAAGAAAGACAGGTTATCCTCTGATTGACTTTGATAAAATGATTGATCTTTTTCTCAAGCCCATAGCGAGTGATCATGAAAGGCAAATGCTAGAAACCAGTACAAAATTCTTTTTTGAACCGGTTGGCCCAGGTGAACAAACTGATTTTAAATCTTACCTTGAAGGAGCCCTGGAGGAGTGGAGTAAAAGCAATGATGCCATCATGCTGGGATGTGCAGGAGACCGGTTTTTAGCCAACAATCCCAGAGCGATCCATATTAAAACAATAGCAGCGAACGAGGTAAAAATACAAAGGGTCGCCCAAGCCCAAGCCCAATATACAATGTATCGCCATTACCTTAGCCAAAACAAGGAATTTCATACCAGCATAAATTCAATCAGCGAACTCATCTTTCTAGAAAGATTTATCAGTCCCCAGGAAATTACCAAATTGAGTGCAAGAGAGCTGCAAACCAGGATCGATAAACAATACCGAAAGCTAATCTCTACTCTGTTCCATGGACGACAAGCTCAAAATGAGGACTTTCATTTAATTTTAAACACAGGCAGATTATCACTTGAAAATTGTCTAAGCCTAGTTGACCGCCTCATTGAGGAGTACCGGATCAGGCGAAAACTTGAGCAGCAGGCTGAAAACTCAATCTTACAGACGCAGAATAGCAACCTACCTAACTTTAAAAATGAGTCTGAATCAGAATTTGCCCGCTTACTCAACCTATACCAGATTGATTGGCGATATGAACCTAAATTTTTTCCTGTTGAATGGGATGATGCTCATAATGTCACCATGGCATTCAGCCCAGATTTTTATTTGCCTAAATTTGATATCTACCTGGAGTTAACCACAATGAATCAAAAGTATGTTACAGCCAAGAAGAAGAAACTAGAAAAATTACAAGAACTATACCCCGGAATAAATGTCAAAATCATATACAAGAGGGACTTTTTATCTTTGCTTGAGCGTTTCAACGGTTAGAGAAAGTTTAATTGTTATTTTTAACAGGAGGACATATATGTTGGGAAATGTGATGTTCAGCGAAAGCAAGATCCAACAAAGGATCGAAGACTTAGGTCGAGAGATCAGCCACGATTATCAAAAGCTTGATGGTCCACTTTGCGTCATTGCAATGCTTAAGGGATCAACTTATTTTTTATCTGATCTAACCCGTTCCATCAACCTCCCCGTAAACTTTGACTTCATAGCTATCAACAAACTACAATCCAGCTCACAATCGATTCATATCACAAAGGATGTAGCTATTGACCTCGCTGGCCAGCATATCCTTGTTTTAGAGGAAATTATCCGTTCCGGACTTACTACCCACTATATGATTGAACACCTGGAAAAATTCAAGCCGGCTACAATCCAATTAGCTAGCCTACTCGTTAACCACGATCAATTGATGATCCAATTACCTTTAAAATATTGGGGATTTGAAATAGGCTATACAAGACTGGTTGGCTACGGCATGGATTATCAAGAAAAATATCGGAATCTGAGGGACATAGTCTGTCTTGAACCATAATATAGACGGGACAATAAAAATAAGCTTCAGCGAACCTTTGGCTTTTTGACGTCCGACCATCATTAACGGAATTTTTTCATCTGCTAGTAAGTTCTCATTTAGGCTTAGACTTTACTTTTACCAACTTCACTTAGACCTGCTTTTGGCACATTCTAGTGATCCGTTGAACCCACTCTAAAACTTAATTTCAGACTTGCAGCTTTTCCAACTTCCCATACTGTTTGCAACGTTCTCATTCTTTTTTATGACTTTCTTAATGACTGTTGTTTCTTACTCATTGCCGGGATCTTATATTTCTAATCATTTTCATCTCATCCATTTAATCTAACAATTATCACACTCATGCATTAGGGTCTGCGTTCTTAGAACTGTGGCATAGTCTTCTATAGTTTCCTCATTTTACAGAAAATCCATTCGCTTCCCTAGATATACAAAGTCTCGTGAATCCCAACTTTGAGTTCAATGTTCCGTTGTCAAGTTACTGCCTTCCGATCCATACGGTGATGAATCTTTCATCAAGGTTTTTAGAATTCCCTGAAGCTTGATTAAAGTATAGTTTCGCACCACAAAACGGTCAATATTTTTCGAATTCTCTTTTTGTTTTTTGGTTATTCATCACAAAACATCCGATTTGCTTTATGCAAATTGAACAAATTGTTTTTATCTAATCTTGACATAGAAGGATAAAAGCACTGTTTTTTCCCAGTTTTTTAGCCGAAACATCTTTCAAAAACACCTCGACTTCTGAAAGGTCTACACTAATATGGCCCTGTATGGTAGATCCATTCCCTCCCCCTTTGAAACCAATCTGCTCTCTCATCTCAGGTAGAAATTCTTTAACATCCAGTTTTTCACTATGGAGGAAAATAAAGTGTGTATCCCCCGGCCTTGCAAATAAAAAGCAAACAAAGCCATCCAGGTGGCTAGCTAAATCACGAGCCACAGGAAGCCATTCTTTTTTTTCAAAGATTGTAGGACTGACTAAGAGGCTAGTCTGTCTTGTCTCAAGCCTTTGTTTAACCAGATTAGACCAAGCTTTGGTTCTTGCTTCGGCAGCTTGCTTAAGCTGGTCTATTTCAGCTTCTCTAGCTAAACTAAGCTCTATAAAATTATCCAAATTTGCCGATATTATCTGACCAGCAGAATTTAAAATTTGCTGTAATTTTTGCTGATAAAGGAGGGCCCTCCTACCGCAGACCAAATGGAGGCGTACACCGGACTTGTAGGACTCCCGCCTAATCAACTTAATCTGTCCAATCTCACCTGTTCTAGCCACATGTGTTCCGGCACAAGCACACTGATCATAACCGGGAATCACAATCAAGCGAACAGGTCCTGTTAGGTCAAGCTTGCTCCTGTATTGCCAACTCCTGAGTTCTTCACCCTGGAGCTGGTAGGTCTGAATTTTCAAGTTCTGGTAAACCGCTTGATTAGCTAAAAGCTCAATTTCATTCAACTCAGACCAAGTCAGGTCACCATCAAAATCGAAACTGGTTTCCGTCTCGCCGATTTTAAACCCAACATTGTTGTAGCCATATTTTTGCTTAACCAGGCCGGAAACTATATGTTCACCTGTGTGTTGCTGCATAAAATCAAAACGCCGATCAAAATCAATCTTGCCGTTAAACTTGCATTTTTGCAAAGGCTCCAGGTCGCTAAGGGATGCATTTTCTAACCCATGCCATACCTGGCCATCCTGCAAAATTGTATCCACGACCCTAAACCTGGCCTTAATCAAGCCGGAACCTGTAGGATCTTCTACCAGGAGTTCTCCCTGATCACCGGGTTGCCCTCCACCTAGAGGATAAAAACAAGTTTGACTAAGCCTAACCCAGGTCCTCCCCTTCATTTCTCTATAGGATAAGAGGTCAGAAACAAACTCTGACATGTAGGGATTTTGATAATAAAGTTGATCAAAATTATTTACCATTATCATCTCCTGTTAAAATGATGACAGAGCCCGGCAAGAGTGAGAAAGAGTGGTCACGTCTCTTTACCTTTGCTTGGTCTAAAAGTTTTCCTTGGCGATCATAGATAAACTCCTGAAAGCCTTCAAAGTTAAGATTTGAAACCTGACAACCAACTGTTTCCTCAGACAGATTAGCCAGAACTATCACCCGCTTTTGCTTTCTACCAAAGGCAAAAGCTGCTACCCTATCTTGTTCTATTTTTGAAGTCAAGTCATATAAATTACTACCGTAAATCAAATCTCCAAGCTGACCAAAACATGCTGCAAACTGACCCTGGTCTTCCATTTGACTATAGTCAAGATCAAGCAGGGATGCAGACTTCTTACCCCCCAAAAGACTAAGAGAGCTAGCTACCAAATCAGCAAGCCTGAGGTCTGATGTAGCTAGAGAAGTTGATCTAATCAATTCAGACCTGGAATCTAGAGACCTATCAATGTCACGCGGTAAAATTTCAGATAGGTGATCATTAAAACTAGTCAAGTCACTCAGGCTGTTAATTCTGCGATCAAGGACTAGGTCACTGGCATGGAAATCGCCACCAGATAAAACGACATTATCCTTATACTTCATCCCGTCGACAAAAATCACCTTATCTTTAATTTGCGGATATTCCGGGGTTTCAATCAAACTCTTGATCACCCAGTCAACATAAGTTTGCCTTTGATTATCATTGCTCAGCTTATCTTCACTGTCCAAGATCTCTAGATAAATCTGCTGGAAAACATCAGAATACCGGCTAACAGCACCTTGATCGGCTCTCAATTTGCCGTAGGCGGTATTTTCTTGGCCAAACAAGTATTGCATTAAATGTTTAAGCTCTAAATCACTGGCTTGAGAATCTATCACAAGCCAAGGATTTAAACCAAGATCCTTGCAAAAATCTAGACTCAAGGCTAGGTTGTTTTGATAAAAAAGCAAAAGTTTATTGTTCTCTTGATGAAAGACACTTACTCCATTATCACTATTTAACCAACTCTCTGATGCCAGGTCAGGACTACCAACAGGACATGCAGGCAAGCGTAAGATTGACCCAGACTTCCTTCCTGTAAAAGCTGCCAGGCTATACTCATGACCATATTCGTTTGACGGTCCCAACCAGAAGCTATCTAAATAGATCTTACCCCCTCCCCTAAAGGACAAACTTAAGCAAGGAGCCTCACCTTCTTTTAACGAGTACTTAGGTAGGGCAAAGAAAACTTGATATTTTTGCCAGTCTCCTTGAACTGATTTAACTACCGGCTCAAAGTTAAAATTGAGATTAGTCATTTTGAGGGTCATCTCTAACTCATCCGGATTATCCGTTTTAGCCCAAAAGTCAAAGACGAAAAAATTATTATTATTAATTTTAGGACAAACTTGTTTGGATAACTTTTGTCTTAGCACAAAGCCATCTTCGATCCGGTCTGTTTGAATAGTTTGGGCAGAATAAAGACCTGTCAATTTATCTGATCCTTTGTCAGCTATTCGGTCAAGATCTATAGATAAGGCAGTGTGGCCACCCCCTGGTGCCGACTCAGAAAATTGGACCTCTACACTTCCAGGGTCTGAAACATACCATTCACCATCTTCTTGGTCAAGCATAACCTGTCCGGCTGGCCCACTCGCCAACTGCTCCAGCTGAAGCAAATCACCATTTTGGTACTTCCCCTGCTCCAACCCGCTATCAAGTTCGATCGTTAGCCCCATCATAGCATACTGGATAGAGCCATCATTACCGGCGGCAATCAATTGCCCCGATGAAATTCTCCTGATCAGATTATAAGGCTTTTCCGCCAACTCACTTGTATCGTCACCAGTCTTAAAGCGTTGCTGACCGCTCAACCAGTCTTGGCCCAAATCATCTGAGTAATACATTCTCCCCTGTTGGTCAAGAAGGATAAATTGGCGGTTGCTAAGAATACTACAAGCCATGAAGTCCGGGTTAAGTTTGATGGTTTCGCGAGTCTCATCCTTCTTGTCTCTTTCTTCCTGATCGCTTTGAAAAATCGAACGCAGCTTGGTCTGATTCAATTCTTTAAAGATCACACCATCTGGGCTAAAAGCTAACTGTCCTTGCTTACCACAAATCAGAATTTGCCGACCTCTAGAAGAAATAGCTTGCCAATCACCGGCTTGAGTCAGGTCAAGATAGCGAAAATTGAGGCCATTGTTAGTATAAAAAGCCAATGATTTCTGCCCTACCAGGTAAAAGCCATCTTCGGTGGCCGTAATTGCATTAATATCAGCCGGCTTAGTAAGGCGGCTCAACTTACATTTTTCCTCGTCACCGTAAAGATAATAGCCCTTATCAGCAACAGCCAGAAAGTTCCAATTTCCGTCTTGATCAAGTCTAGCAGCAAGCCCCCGCCAAGTTAAGGCTTGGTTAGTGGTATGAGGGGTCTTAGTCCTAGTCAAATCACCTAATTTAACCTCTGCCCCATAACCGACCTTACCAGTCTGAACCAGCAGTTTAAAACGGCCATCCTCACTTAAACTATAAAGGTTACCCTCAGCATCTAAGATCATGAAACACTGATCAAAGCCGGCTGCTCCAACTATATCCTTTTTACTGGGAAGGCGTTTTACGGCTACTTCAGATAAGGACTTGAAGCAGAGTATATACCCCTGCTCACCTCCCATTATCACCGTTTGACCATTCTCAGCTAAGGCCTGCCATTTTAGCGGCATGGGTAGGTCAAGCGGTAAAGGAAGTTTATAAAAACTATCGATTTGGTCTGACTTATATTGGTTCACTGTCCCCGTCTTTTTGAGTAGACGATTACCTTGACTATCTCTTGTCAAGACATTTGCCTTGGCTCCAATAAAAAAATCGTCAGCATAAATCCCCGATTTAGGGTCATTGGGCATGGCTACCTTAATGGTTTTTTGATCTCCCGAATCAATCAATAAATTCTGGCGATAAGCCAGCGGTTCAAAGGAATTGTTGTCTAATAAGTTACCATTGTTAAAATTTACAAGATTGATACCTAAGCCATGAATAGATTGACGTGAAACTACATCAGCCAGGGCAAAGTCAGCTAAATTATCTGAACCAACCCTCCGGCTTGTACAGGCATAAAGAAGAAAAACAGGTAAAACAAGGGCTAGTAAACAAAGTGCCAGGACCACAAGAACCCGTTTTTTAATCCTGCTATAACCGAAAATCATAGTTGTATCCCACTATATGACTTATCTTTCTGATTAGTTTCTTGGTTAGCCTTAAAGAAAAATTGGACAATCAGGTAAATCGCATAGATAGCAACAAAAATCTCCACCATGGTAATAACATTCAGTATCGTTTCCGATGCAAGCGAATATAGCAAGCCTCCGAAAAAATTAAAGACCATATGCCCCATGATGGGTAACATGATATTGTTAGTGCGACAACATAAGATACCCAAAACCAAACCCGGTATAAAAGTATAGAGGGACTGGATAGGGTTCATATGAAAGATCCCAAAAAGTACAGCTTGGATAAGAACACTGGTCTTATCTGAATAACGCAGCCGCAGTTCCCCTAAAATAATCCCCCTGAAAAGGAGCTCTTCGGCAACAGGAACAAAGCAAACTGTACCTAAAAATTCCACGATAATGTTACCATCATCCGCGATAATCATCTGAGCTAGATCGTCATAAGCTTCTAGCCAATCACCAACAAAAGTTAAGCGTCCAGATAACATTTGCAGGCCAATAATGAGGACAGATACTAAGCCCAAACTGCCCAAAATTGCTAAGATGGCTGAAGCAGCACTGTGAAGCGTGAGTTTTTGCCCGCCCCAGCGTCCCTTGTATTTTTCTCCCCTGAGATGAAGATAGATCAAATAGGCCGGGCAACAGACTAAAGACATTAAAATCGAGGCATAATTTTGCAGCTGTGAACTTACCAGGAGGCTCTCTAAAGCACCAACATCAGTAATATCCGTGGAACTTGCAATGAGCATCACGCAAGCCACAACAATAGCGGCTAGATTAAGGACAGTGTAATGGAAGATAGCAAAAGCAAAAGAAACCAGCCAAACTCTCCAGCCCGTCACCCTTTCTTTGGGTAGATAACCCTGGGTACCATTCAATTCTTGTAAGCGGTCTAGTTTCTGTTCTTCCATAGATTTTCCTTGTTTCTTTTATCTTGTCGAGACTATTGCAAGCAAATTATTTTTTTAAGAGAGTAACCCGGTATTTTTTTAATTTTTTTAGGGGTAAATAGGATTCTTTAGCCAAACGGAGTCCAGGATCGCCCATATCTTCCTCTCTGTTGATCAGCTCAGCATCCGGAAATTCATGGAGAACTGTTAGCTGGTTAATCACCGCATAGAGGCCCTCATAACTAGGATCCGCCTTTTCAAAATGGATAACGGCCTCCCGCCCCTGATCTATCAAGGATCCCATAGAAAAAGCTATTAAAGAATCATTATCAAATATGACTCCACCCCTCACCTCAAGTTCATCCCAATAATCAAATAGTTGGCCGATCGGCTGACAGTCGCTGAGCAAAGGATCACCACAATCGATCTCCTTCTCTTCACACCAACTTCTAACCAATTCAACTGCCCTCGCCTTGTCGGACTTAGTCAGCTTGCGGTAACTGAAGGAAGGATAGTCTCTTATAAATTTGTTGACATGGTTTCGTTTAGCTCGGTAGTCTTTACCCTTAAGCCCAGCTAACTTACTTCCAACGTAAACATAGTCAGAAAAATCCTCATCAAAACTGATTTCAGCTTGGTAGTGGCCCAGCTCCTCAAAATATGGAAGATAACTCTCATCAACAAACATAGCTGTCAAAGGCCAGTTTTTCTCGGTGAAAATTTCATCCAGGTCAGTTAAAATTTGCTCTAGCCTATCTCCATCCAGAGGGCCAAGCGGCAAACTAAAATGAGGTTTGGTAAAAACACCTCCATCGGATACCAAAGTTAGGCAATCAGCTGCCAACAAATATCTGTAACGGTAACCCAAATTCCAAGCAAAACGGGAATTAGGACAAGCATCAGCCAACTTTGTATGACTTTGCTTAAAGTAATTCTGGTAGTCTCCCGCCAGGTCAATAGACAAGGCCGGGAGTGCATTAAAAGTCATTCATTCACCTCTAAATAGACTCCTGATAACGGTTATAAAAGACATCAAAAATCGTGTTAAGTTCCTTACTATCTCTGATTGAACTAAAATATTGCTCATTGTGCTCGCGAAACGCACGCATGATCAAAATTTCAGGCATGGTTCGCTCATAGTCTTCTGCCCTATAGTTGTACATAACAGCATAGTCAATGCCCTTATATTTGAAATTGTCTATAATCGAAACATAGTAAGTATGACCGTTTCTCTGGTCCACTATAACAGCTAAAACTTCATCTTCTGCTGCCTTACGTCTTCTTGTAGACTTAGCCCGGATCTGCCTGGACCTATCGAGCTTATCAGGTACAGGGGCACTAGATGGGCGTTCAGGTCCTGAAATCCTAATAGGCCCTGGCTCCTCACTATCTACACGAATTCTCCTGATTTGCTTATCCTGCATGCACTCCACTCATTCTTCAGTAAGTATCAGTAGGCCATTGAGAAACTCAACAGCCGTTCAATCACAGTTCATTGTTCTAGATTTACAAAGAGATCGTCAGTACCTAATCTGCGTCGTCTTCTGCAAGCGACTCCTCTAAAATTTGGTCATAGACTGCATAAACTGTCTCATTTTCTTCGTCAGATAAGGTTTCTATATAATGTTCACCATCTTCTTCGACAGCTCTTGCTATAACGTAAACCATCTCTTCCTCAGGATCATCGGAAACGGGAACTAACACATAGTAAAGCTGGTCTTCATACTCAAAGTCATCTGCGATGGCAAAGTCGTAAGTCTCACCTGATTCTTCATCCTCAATCTGGATAACTGAATCACCAAAATCGACATTTTCATCCATCCATTCATGTTCATGATCATGGTCATGGTCATGTCCACAACCACACGCACTGTCATGGTTATGGTGCCGGTAAATTTTATCGTTTAACATTATACTTCCTCCGTTGGTTAATATTCATCTGGTATTATTGCATAATCCCCGTGTTTTTCACACAGTCAGTAGATAATAATATCCGGAATCAGCCTAAAATGCTAACTATGTCTGTTCAAGAAATCTTGGAGTAGGATCTCAGCGGCAACCTGGTCAACGATATCCCGTTTTTTGGCCTGCTTCACTCCCAGTGTTTGCATATAGCGGTGGGCTAAAGTTGTCGTATACCTCTCATCAAGAAAAATCGGTTTAAAACCAGTCGCAGTTTCAAGGACTTGAGCAAATTCTCGTACCTCCAGCTCCTTTTCACCCAGTTTACCATCTGTCCTACGAGGCAGGCCAAGCAAGATGGTCGTTACCCCTTCAGCTTCAACGATTTGTCGAATTTCTTCGGCCAACTCTACCTTGTCTTTCCCCTTGTGGTTCAGGGTCTTATAACCGCTAGCAATCATACCCAGGGGGTCACTCAGGGCTAGGCCTACCCGTACACTGCCATAATCAATAGCTAAATAACGGCCACTAGGTTTAGCTTGAGTCATCAGATACGCTCTAAATAGTCTGTTAGAATAACTTCTAAAAGCTCGTCCCGCTCCATCTTTGAAATGATAGCCCGGGCATTTTTATGATTCGTTATGTAGGTTGGATCCCCTGAAATGAAATAACCCACCAACTGGTTTTTAGGGTTATAACCTTTTTCCTGAAGAGCGGCCATGACTTGGGACATGATCTTGGCAGCCTCAGTCTTCCGATCTGTGCTCATTAAAAATTTTGCAGTCTCTTGATTTGTCATTATTTCCTCACATCCTATGTCTAGGTTCATTAAAATCTTTCGCTAAATATTTTAACATACTATTTGGCCCCTTAAGTCGCCTTTTTCCTGTCCAATTATTAAGAGCTCTTTAATTTCTCCTGTTTGTATATCAAGCTTATCTGCATATACCCGAACATAACGGTCTGTGTAGCCACGCTTACAGCCCCCTTCTTCATCTTCAAACAAGACCTCCTGTTTCTTTCCGATGAACTTACAGGCATATTTTTCAGCCAGCTTATCCGCCAAGACCAGCATGGTCTCAGCCCGGTCCTTGATAACCTGGGCGGGTACCTGGGTCATCTGGGCAGCTAAAGTACCCGGTCTGACCGAATAAGGAAAAACGTGAACCCTACTAAGCTCCATTTCTTTGACAAAATCTAAGCTTTCTTGAAACTCCTGATCGGTCTCCTCTGGAAAACCTACCATAAGGTCAGTAGAAATTGCAGGCTCATCATAGACCTCCCGTAAAAACTGCACCCGCCTCCTATACTGCTCAGTCAGGTAACGCCGCCGCATCCTCCTCAAAACCGTATCACTACCCGACTGGAGAGACAGGTGAAAGTGTGGGCAGACCTTATCAGCTTGCCGCAAAATTTGAATAAAGGACTTTGAGATAGAAAGCGGCTCCAGTGAGCCTAGACGAATTCTGGCCAGACCTTTAATCCTATTGAGCTCAAGACAAAGTTCAGCCAAAGCATCACTATTTCGACCTTGTTCCTTCTCGAAAGAGCAAATATGTATACCCGTCAGGACAACTTCTTTGTGCCCTTTTTGGGCTAACATCTCAGCTTCCTTAATGATATTTTTCCTACTGCGTGACCGGAGGCGTCCCCTCGCCAAGGGTATGGCACAAAAACTACAAAAGGCATTACAGCCGTCCTGGATTTTTATCTGGGCTCGTGTATCTATTTGATCGGACACTATGCCCAGCTCCTCATACTCAGTCTCTCTGCTTGCTTGGCCTAGACTGCTTTGACTGAGATCAAAATTATCCTGGTTAAGGGCCCTGAGGTCATCAGGTAATTCTATGTTAAAATCATGGTTCGCCTGCCTCTTATCCAGCTCTGTCGCAATTAGGCCGAGAATGGATCCCCTATGCG
>CAMYEY010000001.1 GCA_947254895.1 uncultured Clostridia bacterium | reverse complement strand
GTTCCACCTTGTGGTAAGCAAACTCCACCGCCTGATAAAGCTTCGTTTTTAATCAGTTTAACCCCATCGATAGTGATACTCTCGCCCTCTAGTATGCTTGAGTAAATACCTCCTCCATAGTTGGCTATATTTTCACGAACGATGACACCACCTATTTTTGTTTTTGGTGATCTAAGTCGTATTCCTCCTCCAAAATTCGCCTTATTTTTTTCAATCGTTCCAGATTTAAGGTCACAAGCCGGTGTTGTCCCCCAAGGATAAACACCTCCTCCGGTATAAGCCTCATTAGCAGAAATAACACCTTTTCCTTCCATAATAAAACTACTATTAAATGCTGCTGTTACGCCTCCACCATATCTCCCTTTATTCATTGAAACTGCTCCGCCGGAAAGCTTGACAACTGAATTTTTGAATAAATAGATACCGCCACCAGCATAGCTTGCAGTATTTCCAGTAATTTCTCCACCAGTAATTTCTAAGTTCGCATCTTTACCTGTAGCTATACCGCCACCATCATAAGCGGAATTTCCATATATTTTCCCGCCTTGAATCTGACCTTTTCCCTGTAATACAATAGCTCCTCCGAATCCGGAGTCAGAAGGAACTTCGTTACCATAAATTTCTCCATCATTGATGGTCAAAGTTTGCGTACCAATATAACCAATGGCACCACCCGCTTGAATCGCTTCATTGTTTCTAATAATGCCACCGTTAATCGTAACATAACCAGCATATTGGCAATAAATAGCACCACCAAGTTTAGTTTGATCATTTTCTTGGACCTTGCCATTTTGCAAGATGGTACCGTCATTGATTGTAAGAGATGCGGGGAAACCTTCAGTAGATTCCACCCACAGCAAACGTGCCTGATTGTTACCATCTATAATAATATTTTCTACGGTCAGCTTGGCTCCATTAACAATTCCCAACATCATATTATGATCTTGAACATTCGCTTTAATCGTTCTTGGATTTGCCGGATCTTTACTCTTTAGCGTCACTTCACCATAGGGAAAGCCAAACTGACTATATTCAGTTAAGTTGATATCTTTGTTTACTTGTACGATAAAATTATATGTGGCCCCATCCTTTGTTAGATCATACATTTTATCTATCGCCTGCTTTAAGGTACCAAAATCATCAACTGTATTCCCATCTTTAAAAAGCGTGATTGCCTTTTCTTCTCCAGGAGTGCCGGATCCTAAAGCCATCATTGGGTTGAGGGTAGAGACTTCCAGTCCAGTATCATCACCTGCCGCTAAAGGGTTACTTTGACCAGGTTCATCACCTTTGTCTTTCGTTTCCGGAAGCTGTGTACTTTCATCTATTGGGGTCAGAGGATCAATTTTTCGGGGTGTCTCTCCAGCATTTTCGCCCACTGTATGATTCTCTTGAGGTAACACCTTTGTACTATTCTCTTTAGATATTACTTTGGAATCACCTGCATTGACTGCTGGCTGAACATTCTGCGTGTCGTTATCCTCTATAGCGGATAGACTCAATGGCATAGCTGAAAAAATTATTAAGAATACCATCGCTATTGTTATAAGTGTTTTGAACTGCCATTTCCCGTGAACTGTATTCACCATAATTGTATCTCCTATATCTGCTGGTCATACTGCTTGTTATTCAATTTTTAAAAACTGGTAGTCAGTTCATTCTATCATACTTAATAGAGACTAGTATTAATATATGGTTAAGTATTAACTCTTCCTAAATTGTAAAGTTAAATTCCAGAGTAATTTTTCGAACTGGAATTTACTCTTACAAATATAGATTGACTTTCACAGGAAATCTCTCGTCACGGTCTGAAAAGAAGATGAGGTCCTTTAGAATCACTACTATCATTAACGTAGCAATATGCTCCCTATGGAGAATATTTCACCATTTATGATTTCTTAAAATGTTCCTTGGCAAAGTTCATATCTTGGACGATTTCAAGGGTTCCAAGATACTCTCCTTCTTTATTTCGAACCGCCATATACTTGACCAGCATAGTCCGTCCTGCTTTTTCCATCCAAACAACAACTTCATCACGGTGATTACCCCTGAAATCATCTATGATCTTGCGCACCATAGGTTCTATTTTGGGCGGATGGCAAGAAAAAACATCTCGATCTATAGCCATACTAGGACGTTTAAATAATTTGGGACCCTCGTTGAAGAAACGGTTTATATCAGCGGCATCAACAAAAGTTATCTCCAAGGGAATCGTATTGAGGATGGCCGTGAGTTGTTCGAGGGTCAGGTGGCCGCCGGGCATAACAATTTCATCATCTGTTGCGTTACTAACGAGCTTTGTTGTTTGTTCAGCCTCCTCCCATCTTTCCCGAGCCAAGCCAAAACAAACCGCATAATCCTTAGAATCTCGATAAATGCCATACCATTCTTCCTGGCTAAAATTTACGGCACAGATAGGAAACAAAATATTTTGCTCTTTATATATCATCTCCTCAGCCCGAAGCAAAACAGCCTTAAATCGGTCAACCCAATTTTCGTCACGCTTATCTTCTCTTGCCAGTGTCCCAAGCTCATCACGTATTTCATCATCTACCGTCCACATCACATCAGATGGCCCTGATATGCCATACTTTACATTAAGCAAAGGATAAATTAGGTCTCCCTTCTTTGCATAATGGATCGAAAGATCTCTGATGGCAGTAATCAAGGATTTATCTCCGCTTCCTTTAAAGCTTTCAATAAGGTCAGAAAGAGCACTGTTCTCCCTTGTTAAGGTATAAAGGGGATGTCCTACTATCTTGGCCATCTCGGCGGCACGGGCATTTTTGTTTGTGTAGTCTTTTTTAGGAAAGGAGTCTCGTCTTGCCAAGGCCTCCTGGACCTTCGGATCTAGTTGGAAAAACGCTGAACTTTCATTGCTTTTGCTTTTTCTTTCCTCAGCTGTTACACCATGAAAGAGTGCAGAGTGTATGTCGCAAAGCCTTTGAACCTCATCTAGGGGCTTTCCTTCTCTTAGCAAAGCCTGTTCGGCCTCCATTATTTCAGAAGCATCAACCTCATCAAATTCGCGGGCAAAATCTGCCCTGACCTCTTCCAGATCTTCACCTGCACTAAGCCTTTCCAGGTAAGATTTGAGCTGTTCTACCCGGTTTACAGCGGATTTTCCTACTTGGATCGTAGTTTCCATAGTGTGAGTTTCAGTTCCCCCTTTTGGGAACTCCCCCGCAAGCTCGAAACCATGTGCTAGCAAACTAGAGATAACCTCCATCATGGGGATATTTTTCATTTTTGCTCCCTTAGGGATGGTCATAACTCTTCCAAGGGAATGCAAGATAGGTTTTTTACTAATCTCTGTAAATCCTAGTTCTAACATTATTTCAACCAGTTCGGGGTATTCTTGAACCAAATCATAGACGGGTTTATTTAAATCAAGTTTCTTTGTCATAACATTCAACTCCTTTTTTTTTATTATAGCAAGCTAGAGGCCTCCATGTATGGCTTAGTAGTCATAAATAAAAGTCTTAAGCAGCTGAAAAAACAAGACTAAGGCTTTTCCAAATGAATTATATTATAATCCAATCCAAGAGGTGGAGGCTTATGGAGGAAAAAAGAAAACTCAAATTTGTTTTATATGCATTTATACTCTTGCTCGTTTTTGGTGTAATAGGCTATATGATCCTATTAAAAGTGGATTTTGTGGATGCCCTGTATATGACGGTCATCACGATATCCACTGTGGGTTTTGGCGAGGTCGGCACTACCAGTGACCAATCCGAAATTTTTTCGGTCCTAATGATATTTTT
Source organism: uncultured Clostridia bacterium (assembly GCA_947254895.1). Classification (GTDB taxonomy): domain Bacteria; phylum Bacillota; class Clostridia; order Saccharofermentanales; family DTU023; genus UBA5436. The sequence continues at coordinate 36,778 of CAMYEY010000001.1, read as the reverse complement.
AGGCGTTGGCATTGTGGGTTATACCTTTACAACCGTGGTCGCTATACTCGTTGAAGGTAAACTTGTAGATTTGTGGAAGGGAAATAAAATGGATAAAAAAATTTCTGCTCTAAAGAACCACTACATAATATGTGGATCCGGAGAGTTGGCAGAGGTCATCATCAAAAAATTTGTCGATGAAAACTTGAATTTTGTAGTTATCACTGACAAGCGCGAAGACCTAAATGACTATAGTCACCACGATATTCTGGTAATCGAAGGGCACTCAACCGAAGAAAGTGTTTTAGAGCATGCTGGAATTGAAAGGGCTAAGGGACTCATTTCAACCCGAGACGCCGAAGTAGACAATATCGTAACGGTACTGACAGCAAGAAATCTAAATCCTAGGCTCTACATTATTGCCAACTCCCTTAGTAAATCGGGTAGTGAAAAACTCTTAAAGGTTGGGGCAAATAAAACCTTGTCCGCCATCGAGATTAGCGGCAAACGGATGGCCTCGCTCATGATCAAACCAAATGTCATTTCGTTTTTAGATGTCGTCACAAGTGTGGGAAATGTAGAGCTAGACCTTGAGGAAGTGATCGTCAAAACCGACTCTTATCTGGAAAATAAAACTTTGCTTGAGGCACAAATCCCAAGCAAAACAGGCCTAATTGTTCTTGCAATCAAAAAAATAGAAGACGGCAAAATGCTCTTCAATCCCCCTATCGACTATACCTTTAAAATCGGAGATGTGTTGATTGTCCTGGGAAGAGAAGAACAGGTTGATAAGTTGAAGCATTTAGGAGATGAAAGGGTCTAAGGCTATTTATTGGTGGAAGCTACTTGAATTTTCATTTTTTATAACAGATCCTGACCCTGATTTTGGCAGTTAAAGAAAGACGGTAACTTTTTAATTGTTACCGTCTTTCTTTATTGACCATTTTAGCCTCGTCTCTGGCGAGAATAAAAAGATTGTAACTTTTTTATCCTTACCATCTTCGCTTTCCTGCCAGGCAAAGCCTAGCAATGGCAAAAACCTGAACTTTCCAGAAGTACCCCCCCAAAAAAACTAAACCTCTATCCTGGCAAAACTCTTAAGACCATTGGTAAAGTAGATAACCAAGATCAAAAGTAATGGCAGGAGGGGCAGGCCAAAGCCCAACAGGTAATAGGCCGTCAGTGAGGCATCTACAAAGCGATTAACAAGGTAGACACTGCCAATCTCTATGCCGGCTATGGTGAGACCAATCAACAAACCCAGCCAGACAACATTTTGCCTACGGGCCAGTTCAGCTTCACTTTCCCAGTCCAGACGATATAGTTTAATGTCCATATAGAGGCCTATAAACTGGTTGGTTACCACACCAACCACTACAATATAAATGAGGAGAATAGCCAAACTCCAAGGTACAGCAAAAATGATTGCTAAAGGGACAAAGATGATAATCCAGCTTAACAAATTAAAGGTCAAGGCAGGGACCAATTTAGCTGCCAGCTGGGTTGTGTAAGGCACCGGCAAAACTTTCATCAGGTAAAAGTCTTGACCCTCACGTGAGATAGAGGAAGAACTCATCTGCATACTGGTCGCTCCCAGAAAGCCTACAGCGCCAAAAACGGCCATCAAGCCAAAGGATAAGACTGCCCGATGGAGGTCAGGATCAGCTGTTATACCGCTAACCCCTAACCGGATAGTGCCAATCATATCCATCAGATCAAAAGCTTCGCCCGATTGCCTTGCTGCATTAAAGAAGCCAAAAAGTCCGGAGGCTAGAGCTATTAAGGGAACTGTTAGACTTGACAATAGATAGGTGGTAAAGAAGGTTGGAACCCGGTTGAGCAACTTAAACTCCTTACCTACCAAGGTTTTAAAAGGAGTATCAACTTTTAGGTCATGGCTACTCAAGGCAACTACTTGGCCCTTGCCAGTCCCAGCTTTTGCCCGGTCAGCAGGAGATCTTTTGAGGGCGGAATTTCCCCGGTTATCTGTTCCCTGCAACTTCAGGACAGCCGGTAGGTAAAACTTACTGGCTACCAAATAGAGCAGACCACAGTAAGCAAACGAAACGAGGACCGAAACCAGTGTATAGAAGAACTGGGTCCAGGAAGAGGCTCCGCCGAGGGTTTTTTCCATTAAAAAGCTAATCGGTGAAAAGATATAGCTGACCGTCTGTAACCAAGAACTTTGACTTGCTGCTGCAATTGCACCTTCAAAAGATGGGTTGTTAGAATAGTTTTGACGGGACTGCATAGCAAAAATGATAAACAACATAAAGGCCAGCATGACCCCACCCATAGCCTTTTGAAAAGAGTCTTTATTAGCGGCAAATCGGGTAAAATAAACCAACAGGATAATTACGATACAGATAACAGCTATGGAACAAACAGGTCCAATTAAAACAGAGATAATCCCCCGGATAAAGAAGGAGGCAGAACAACCATGCAGGATCCCTGCCATAATAGTCATAACCCCCCAGATGAGGCCGAGGACACCTAAGACATAGTAATAAACTTGAAATTGCTTAACAGCAACCAAGACACCCTGCTTAACCGGCAGGGTTAAGTAAAAGCTGATATCCTTTGAATAAAAGAGGACAGATACAGCATAGAGCAAGCCAAAAACCAGGCTGAACAGGACACTCGTCCTCAGAGCCGCCGAAATGATAAGCTCGGGATCAGCAATATCCTTAGCGGTAAAGAAGGCAAAAACACCCAAATAAGCAATAAGTAAAAGCAAGCTGCCATACTTAACGACTTGAGAAAGGACCTTGTTTTTAATCCGGTTGCTAAGCCCCTTGTTGGTACCACCGGTGTCAACTACCTCCCCCTTAAACATGATCCGCAGCAATAAGAAAAATTGTTTAATTGTACTCATGCCTTCCTCCTACTTAACTCAACCGGTCACCAAATACGGATTGATTTTCCTTATTGGTGAGCTGGAGGAACATGGTCTCGAGAGAAGCATCCTCGGCAAAGCTCTGCCGCATCTCTTCAACAGTGCCGACAAAAATCAGCTTACCCTTATCAATAATCCCGATCCGGTCACAAATTTTTTCTGCAACCTCGAGTATATGCGTCGAAAAGAGGACCGTTTTAGCTTGGCCTGCATGTTCATGCATCTTTTCCTTGAGGAGAAAAGCTGAAGCCGGGTCAAGTCCGGTCATCGGTTCATCCAAGATCCAAACAGGGGGATTATGGAGCAAGGCCGCTGTCACCATAAGCTTTTGCCGCATACCATGCGAATAGCTTTGAATTTTATTGTTGAGGACATCAGCAATCTCAAACTCTTCTGTTAACTGCTTGACTCTTTTTTCTCTAAGGTCTGCAGGAACCTGGTACATATCTGCCATAAACTTTAAGAATTCTTTGCCCTTTAGCCGGAGCAAGGTATCCGGCGAATCGGGAACGTAGGCAAATTGCTGTTTAGCCATCAGGGGATCGGTTAAAATATTATAGCCATTAATCGTGATTTCTCCCTCGTCCGGCTGAAGCACACCACAAATCATTTTAAGGGTGGTACTCTTACCAGCCCCGTTAGGTCCTAAGAAGCCAAAAATTTCACCTGCCCTCAATTCTATAGATAGGTTATCCACAGCCTTTTTATCTGAAAAAGTCTTGGTCACATTTTTCATTGAGATCATAAACGTCCCCTCTTTTCACAAAATATTATTAGACCTATTTTAACATAGGCTTAGTCCTTTTTATTTCAGCACTTAGGCAGATTTCGGCTAGTTTTCTCCCGGAATTTCATATAATTTAACATGAAATATGTTTGATTATAAGGGATAAAAAATACCCCGGATCCACTTCTCAGATCCGAGGTAAGTCTTAACAAATCTGCTTCACCGTTTTGCCCGGAAAATCCGAGCTAGATGACTAACGGTTTTTGCCATCAAAGCATTGGCGAACCTGGCAACAGTCCCTTTCAACGAGACTAGCAAGCGGTAACGCCACCATCTGCAGTAATAATGGAACCAGTGATGAATGAAGCGGCGTCGCTGGCAATGAAGAGAACCAAACCGGTTATTTCTTCAACCTCTGCTTGACGAATAGAGGTATCAACACCTGCCATAACCCGCTCAAGACCGAGCTGGCTGGGAGCCTTCATATTTACTCCAACTTCTGTCTTAACCCCGCCCGGGCAAATAGCATTGACCCTGATATTTTTACCTGCGTACATAAAGGCTGTATTTTGGGTTAGGCCAACCAGAGCATGCTTAGACATGGTGTAGACGGCGCCGGCCTTGCAGCCATTGGTTCCACCAATTGAAGCAACGTTAATGATATTACCTCCACCCTGTTTTTCCATGATCTGGACAGCCCTTTGCATAGCTAACATGGGTCCCTTGGCATTTAAGGTCATAACCCGGTTATAGAGGTCATCGTCAATTTCGCCAACCGGTTTCATTTCATCCATCATACCGGCATTGTTGATCAAAATATCCAGTCTACCCGCCTGCTCAACCGCATAGTCAACCATCTTATGGTTTTCTTCGTCTTTCATGAGGTCTGCAACATAGGGTAGAATCTTACCCGGCATATCCTTGCAATGTTCTGCCAGTTCTTCCAGTCTTTCTTGTCTTCTTGCTACAGCAACGACTGTGGCACCTTCTTGACAGAGGGCACGAGCAATATCCCGACCCATACCTGAACTAGCTCCTGTGACGACTGCAACTTTTCCTGTAAATCTGTTCATAAAATACCTTCTTTCTCGTCTGACTCAAACTCTATGCTTAACGTTAGGCGGTTGATTCTTGCTTCAAGAGGAGCTAGTTTCTAGACCTAAGGATCTGGTAGCTATGAGGCCTTAGAGACAGAACCCCTGCACCTCCTCAAGCACTTCACGCCACTGTTACTATAGCACGAATAGTGAACTTTGTTGAGGAAACAGTATTTTCAGAAAAAATTTCTAATTACTGGTCCTTGAGAAAGCTCAAAATCTTACTTGATGATGGCCTGCTAGTCACTCAACCTTTCAAAAAAAGCAAAGCTTTTTCCAACAAAATCTTGGTCATAGGTCAGAATAAAAAAGTTGCCTTATGACTTGGAGTCCAAAGGCAACTCTTGGCTAAATTTCTTATTGTTCAAGTGCAAAATAATTAAGCAATCACTTCTAAAGCCTGCTCGGATAACTCTTCTGCTGTGTCATCATCCGGTTCTTCCAGGTGGGTAAAGTGGCCGACAACATCGAGACCTTCGCCCTTAGCTTCTTCAGCAAAGTTCTCCATATACTCACCGCCGCCCCAGCCAAAGCAGCCAAAGAGGAAGATTTTTTTGCCTTTGAGCTCATCAAGATTATCCTCGTAGAAGGGTCTGAACTCACTATCGTCAACCTCTTCTTCACCCTGTGCCGGTGAACCTAGGGCAACCAGGTCAAGCCCATCTAGGTCAGAAGAATCACTTTCACTGAAGTCTTTTTTAACAACATCATGACCAGCATCAGACCAGGTCTTCTCTAAGATATCAGCCAGGGCCTCAGTATTGCCGCTTGTCGTAAAATAAAAAATTCCAATTTTCATAAAAACCTCTTTTCAATTACTTGTTAACTTATTCATATCCTCAGCAGCAAGGCAAACGCTCACCATTGAGATCTTAATAGCTATTATAATGGAAACTGAGAAAATTAGTGTAGTTTTTGTTACACCTAATGATGAGGTATGAACACAGCTCTTAGCTTCAAGCTAGATTTTGACAAACTCAGCCATGAAACAACATCGGATTGAAAATAGGCTTATACCATTATAAATACCACTCTATTAAAAATACTGAACATTTTTCCAAACGTAAAAACCCCTGACAACATTAGTTTTCAGGGGTTTCGGCATTTTCTAAAAAACGCTATGGCGGAGAGCATGGGATTTGAACCCACGATACGCTATTAACGTATACACGATTTCCAATCGTGCGCCTTCAGCCAGCTCGGCCAACTCTCCAGATGTTTGCTATATTGGCCCAGTTAAGAATCTTGCCTGGGCAATTTCAACGCAAATAAGTCTAGCATAGGCGGGTTTTTTAAGCAAGATCTAACTTGATCTTGGCTAAAGCTCGGCTAAGCCTGCTGACCGGGAGACCCATAACCGTATAATAGTCCCCCCTAATGGCCTTGACTAAAACCGCCCCCATACCCTGAATACCATAGGCCCCTGCCTTATCGAGGGGGTCACCGCTGGCCACATATTGTTTAATAAAAGTCTTCTGAAAATCATCTAGGGGATAAAAGTCCACTTCAGCCCGGTCCACAAAATTGATTCTATCTTCCTGACCGATAATGCTAACAGCTGTATAAACCTCCTGAGTTTTACCACTCAAAAAATGTAGCATAGCTTCTGCCTCGGCACCATCGGCCGGTTTTCCAAGAATTTGCCCGTCTAGGGAAACGAGGGTGTCAGAAGCTATAACAAGAGAATTCTCTTGTTCAGCTTGAGTCAAGCCAGCCCAGACCCAGTCTGCCTTTGCCTGGGCAAGTCTTGAAGTCATGAGCTCACCCAAAGGCTCCTCCTGTCCTTTGACGAAATGTCTCTCAGTCAACAATCGGGACCTGATAGCTCGTTCATCTAAATCAGCAGTCAGGCAAATAAAATCTAGCCCCAGCATCTTGAGCAAGTCCCGGCGGCGGGGCGATTGACTGGCTAAGATTAAAGTTTTTGTTTTAGACACAGGTCACCAGCTAAAATAAAAGCTTATCGCCAACTATCCGACCACAACATTGACGATGCGGCCGGGGACATAGATCACCTTACGGATGGACTTTCCGCCCAGCCAATCTGCCAGGTCAGGTAAAGCCTTAAGCTGGGCTTCAACCGCAGCTTGGTCAGCTGAAGGTTCAATTTCCATCCTCCCCTTGACCTTTCCGTTAATCTGAACAGCAATTTCGACTGTATCTTGCTTCAAGGCTTCGGGGTCAAAGCTAGGCCACTTATCTAGGAAAATCGAAGTCGACTTATGACCCATCATCTCCCACAGTTCTTCGGTAAAGTGGGGGGCAAAGGGGGCTAAAAGCCGCAGGTAGTCACAGACTGTCTGGTAGGCTAGGTCTTGCCTAGAGCTATCAGATTTTAAATAGTCCTGCAGGCTGTTGAGGAGCTCCATCAGGCGGGCAATCGAGGTATTAAATTGGAACCTGTCGGCGTCCCGGCTAACTTCCTTTATTGTGTAGTGCTTGGCCCGGTTAAGCTCTTTGTCAGCCTTAGTCAGGTCTCCCTGTGACCAGGGATCAAAGTTGTTATCTGAAGCCCAGGCTACAAGCTGGTCTGCCGGCAAGGCTGTAGTCAGATCTTCAACCAAGCGACTAATTCTCGCCATAAACTTATTGATCGCTACCAGGGTGTTATCGTTCCAGGGACCACCGTCAACGTAGGCAAAGGCAAAGGCCAAAAAGAGGCGGAAAGTGTCCGACCCATATTTTTCAATATAGTAGTCAGGCGAAATCGTATTGCCAAGGGACTTGGACATTTTGCGTCCATCCGGTCCTAAGATCGTACCTTGGTGGGTCAAGGCCTGAAAAGGCTCGTCAAAGTCTAATTTACCCATATCCCGTAAAGCCTTGGTGATAAAGCGCGAGTAAAGGAGGTGCATAGCTGCATGTTCAGCTCCCCCAATATAGTGGTCAACCGGGCACATTGCATTGACCTTTGCTTTATCAAACATTTCTCGGTCATTCTTATTATCAACATAGCGAAATTGATACCAGGACGAACAGACAAAGGTATCAAGTGTATCCGGATCACGCCTGGCCGGTCCACCACAGCAGGGACAGGTCGTATTCATAAAGCCCTCATGTTTAGAAAGAGGAGACCGTCCATCAGGTGTAAAGTCAACATCAAAAGGCAACTCAACCGGCAGGTCTTCCTCGGGAACGGGAACCGTACCACATTTGTCACAATAGATGATAGGAATAGGCGTTCCCCAATAGCGTTGACGGGATACTAGCCAGTCCCTAAGCCGGTAATTAACCTTCTTTTCAGCCAAATGGTCAATGGCTAATTCATTGACGATATCCTGCATAGCTCGCTCAGATGTAAGACCGGTATAGTCACCACTGTTGACTAAAATCCCATAGGCGGAATATGGTAACTCAGTTTCTTCCTTACCCGGATCGGCGATAACTTGGACGATGGGTAAGTCAAATTTTTTACAAAATTCATAGTCACGCATATCATGGCCCGGAACCATCATGACACAGCCCGTACCATAGCCTGAGATGACATAATCTGCTGTCCAAATAGGGATCGTCTCGTTATTGATCGGGTTAACTGCATAGGATCCGGTAAAAACGCCGGTCTTTTCGCGAGTGGTCGAAGACCGGTCAATATCGGAGAGACTGAGGGTCCTCTGCTTATAGGCCTCAACCTCAGCTCGGTACTTATCCGTGGTTAAGAGGTCACACAATTCGCTTTCCGGGGCAACAACAAGGCCTACAACACCAAAGAGGGTATCAATCCGGGTTGTAAAACAGGTTAATTTCAAGGGTTGGCCAGATTCATCCACCATCTCTTCTCCATTTTGCATGGCTTGAAATTTAACCTCAGCTCCTTCGGATCGGCCTATCCAGTTTTCTTGGATTTTTTTGGTTGTTTCCGGCCAGTCTAGGTCTTTTAGGCCAGCCAAAAGTTCATCGGCATAGTCCGTTATTTTGAAAAACCACTGGGTCAGGTGCTTGTGGGTGACAGTTGTCCCACAACGTTCACAGGTCGAATCGGCCAGGACCTGTTCGTTGGCCAGGACAGTATTGCAGTGAGGGCACCAGTTCACCGGAGCTTTTTTCCGGTAGGCCAGACCCTGCTTATAGAGTTGCAAAAAGAGGTACTGGTTCCAGCGATAGTACTCCGGCCGGCAGGTTGCTATCTCATGCTCCCAGTTAAAGAGGCCACCCATCTTTTTCAGCTGCTCTTCCATCTTTTTGATGTTGGCTTCCGTACTGGTCTGGGGGTGAATCCCGCTTTTTATAGCATAGTTTTCAGCAGGTAGGCCAAAAGCATCAAAACCCATAGGCTGAAAAATTTCATAGCCCTGCATTTTTTTCATTCTGGCCCAGCTATCAGATAAGCCATAGTTATACCAGTGCCCCACATGGAGGTTTGCCCCCGAAGGATAGGAAAACATTTCCAAGACATAGAGCTTGTCCTTGATCCTATCAGGGTTAAAACTGGCCAATTTGAGATCATCCCAACGCTTCTGCCATTTTTCATCTATTGCTGTCGAATACTTCATTATCCACCTCTATTTATTCTGAAAATTGATCCTAATCTACTTGGCTATGATACAACGAACCAACTTAATTGTGAACTACCGGCGTGACCCATCAAGCTACCAGCCTCTAAAGGTCATATTCCGAAGACCATTTTGAGAAAACAGGGCCTAGATACCGGCCAATGGTTTTCAAGAGAGTTTTTCTTTATGCAGGATCATAATTGTTGAACAAGGCCGATGAAGAGTGGGTCTCCGCTGATGCCGGTGACCACAAAGAGAAAGGGGCGGTTAAGGGTAAAATCGACTTCTTCTGTTGGCGGCATAGCAGACTCCATAACACTCATCTGTGTAAAACTTGCTGCCGTTACCCCTCCTTCATCGATGGCCACCCGTGTCCCCTGCTTAACCTGGGATAGCCAAAGGGGGGTATCTTGCTCCTCCAGCAAGAGTGAAAAATCTGCCTTGTCCGGGTCAAAGACATCCCCTACTCCCAAGTCTTTTAAGGGGGCAGTCAGATCATAATTGGCCTCAACATCAAACTTGGGCAGGGATAGGTTTATCGTGACATCTTTCTTGTTTTGCCAACTTTCTGGAGAGGGTTGCCTTGAAGTTAGGGCAAAAAACTCCTCATTAGCCAAGATCTCTCCAATGCTGGTGTCTTCATCAGGTAAAATAAACCACATACCGGCTGAGCCGTCTAATAGGCTTTTATGAATGGCAGAAAAATTATGGGACCAATAATAATAACCAGGCTCTCTCTGGTGCATAAATTCTGCCTCCACCTCCTCCTTATCCCCATAGAAGGTCTCTTGACTATTGGCCTCCTCCATAAATCCCTCAGACCATTTTTCCTGAAAATAAACTGTTGAAACAAGCCCCAAGACAGTGTCAGCGGAAAAAGTAAGTTCTTTTGCCTGTTCCTGTAAGAGATTGCCCGTCTGCTGGTTCAGCCAGCTTTGCAAGACTTGATTATAGGCATCAGACCCCATCGGGCCTTGAAAGACAGAGGCGTAATAGTCATCTGCCAGACGGTCTATGTGTTTCTTTTGGTAAGCCAGGTCCTCCCTTAGCCAGAGGGAATTAGCTAAGAGGCTATTGCTGGCCGTGTCCGCCGAATAATTGCTATTCCAGAGGGCTTTAGCATCGTGGGCAATCGCGGATGACTGACTGCCTAATAGGTCCAATATTTGCGACTTGGTCGTCCCCCCTGTCGTTTCTGAAAGCATGGCAAGGGCCATGTATAAACTGATCGGAGAATAGGCCTGGTTCTTGTCCCCCAGGATAATCTGGGCTGTTTTCCGGTAAAAATTCTGATAGTCCCCCTTAAATTGCTGGCGGAAGTCCTCTTGTTTAGCCTTATCCGCCCTCCAGGCATCATAAACCTTATCAAAGGCTTCCGAATCAAAGTCACCATTGGCTTTGCTAAAGGCGTATTCATCCGGATAAGGGTGCATTTGAGGATAGGATGGACCGGCTATCAGGTATTGTCCTAGGTCTCCAGCCCCTCCCAGCTTGTTGGGATCCCCTCCTTGTCTTAGACCGGCCTTACAAGCACTCATAGAAAAACATATCATGACAACTAAAGCAATTATTTTAAAGGCTCTCATGGCACCCCCCTTTTCTTTTAGGAACTTTATCTTGGCTTAACTGGAACAAAAGGAACTCTTTTCAATAGATTTCCATACATATGCTTAATTATAAGATATTTCAAAGATATTTAACATTACAGCCTAGCTTGGTGAAAGCCTACACTAACAAAATTTGACAAGGCTTAAGAAGCTGACTAAGATCAAGTCAATACATTACGAACGAGGGGTGCTCGAAAGAGCTGAGATGATACCCTTATAATCGGATCAAGTTAGTACTTGCGTCGAGATGTTTTTGATCAGTCTAATCAGCCTCCCGTTCGTATAGAAGGGGAGTTTTTTATGGATAGAAACAAGTTAAGGAAACTGATTGAAATTGCTATTTTCGCAGCCATTGCCCTGGTCTTTGACCTCTTTATACCTTCACTCAGTCCGGCCTTTAAAATTAGCATCAAGATGTTACCAATCATCATCTTGGCCTTACGCTGGGGACTGGGAGCCGGTCTGGCAGGTGGCTTCCTCTGGGGTCTTCTACAAATTGTTGTGGGTGACGCAGAGATCGTTAGCTTAGCCCAGGCCTTGATTGAATATCTTTTTGCCTTTGCAGCCGTCGGTTTAACCGGTCTCCTGGCAAAACCGGTGCAAAACACTTTACGCTCAAACGCAAGCCCGGCCAAAAGCCTTCTCTTGGTTGACCTGGCTGCAGTCATTGGCTGTTTTGCCCGTTACATTTTCCACTTCATTGCCGGCATCGTTTTTTGGGGAATGTATGCTCCTGAGGGTCAGCCGGCCTGGTTATATTCCTTGTCCGTCAATGGCACAGCCTTCCTGACCGAGACCCTGACCTGCCTGGTCGTCCTCAGCCTGATGGCACCAGCTTATAAAACGGTTATCCTGAACCGCGACTTTAAGGAATAAAAGTGCTAGTATCGGAAACCTACAAACGTCCTTTAGCGGGCTCTTAGATTACCTGTGTTTTTACTAAAACCTTCAGTCATAGGCTTGACGGCTCTTTTTCTAAGAAACCGTCAAGCCTCAATCAATTGATCTACTGGTACCGTGACAAGATGTCCATGAACTCTTGGCCACTTATTGTCTCATTTTCAAGCAAGTACTCAGACAAGGCTACCATGGCTTCTCGATTTTCTGAGATTAGCCGGATAGCTTTAGCGTGACAGTCCTTGACAATCTCGACAACCAGGTCTTCAACTTCTTTCATCGTTTCTTGGGAAACATTCATACTCCCTTCATCTCCCATGTAACGTGAACCAGACTCCTGTAACTTAACCATACCAAATCGGTCAGTCATGCCATATTGGGTAACGATGCTCTTGGCCATGGCCGTTGCTTTCTCGATATCGTTTGAGGCACCCGTTGTCCTTGTGTTAAAGAAAACTTCTTCCGCTGCACGGCCGCCACACAGAGTAGCTATATGGTTTAGCATATCGCTTTTTGAATAAAGATTTTTATCATTTTCCGGCACCTGCATAGTATAACCCAGAGCACCTGATGTCCTGGGAACAATGGTGATCTTTTGTACCGGGGCAGTGTGACTTTGCAAGGCAGCTACGAGCGCATGCCCTATTTCGTGGTAGCTCACTAGTTGTTTTTCTTCAGCCGATAAGATATCCTGCTTCTTTTGTGCACCTGCGATAACCAGTTCAACTGCTTCCTGGATATCCTCTTGTTTTATCTTATCATGGTTTTCCCTAACCGCCCGGAGGGCTGCCTCGTTCATGATATTAGCGAGCTGGGCACCTGAAGCACCCGCCGTCGACCTGGCAATAACAGCATAATCAATATTGTCTTCCGTCAGATAGCGTTTAGCGTGAACCTCTAAGATATCCAGCCGGTCTTGTAAACTTGGGAGTTCAACCCTGATTTGCCGGTCAAAGCGTCCCGGACGCAAGAGAGCCGGATCTAAAATCTCAGGTCTGTTGGAGGCAGCCAAGACCACAATCCCTAAATTACCATCAAAACCGTCCATCTCAATCAGGAGTTGGTTGAGGGTCTGCTCCCGTTCATCATTACTACCTAGACCAGCAGTATCTCTTTTTTTACCTATTGTATCGATCTCATCGACAAAAATGATGCAAGGGGCATTTTTCTTAGCTTCTTCAAACAGGGCACGAACCTTAGCTGCCCCACGCCCGACAAACATTTCGACAAAGTCCGAACCGGCTATGGAATAAAAAGGCACATGTGACTCTCCCGCAACCGCCCTAGCTAAAAGGGTCTTACCTGTACCCGGAGGGCCAAGTAAAAGAGCACCTTTGGGACACTTAGCCCCTATCCTTGTGTATTTATCCGGGTGTTTGAGATAGTCAACAATCTCCCTCAGCGACTCTTCCGCTTCTTCTTGTCCTGCCACATCATCAAAGGTGACGTGTTCACTAGAAGGCTCATACTGTTTGATCTCTTGCTTAGCAAAAAGACCTCCCTGCATGCTTTTCATCCGCTTTTGCATGGCCTGACCAAGGAGGTAGAAGATAAGGATAGGGATTCCATATGTAGCCAAAGCAGACAGCAAAATGCTGGGTGGCTCAGGAATCACAGCTTCGTAGTTAACATCCTGTTCGCTTAAAAGTCTTACTATATCCGGGTCTTCCATTCTTCCCGTCTTATAAATCTTGGCCTGACCCTCAGCATCTCGAGCTTTGAAGATGATTTCATTTTCGTCAAAACTAACTTCTTCCACTTGGCCTGACTCAACCATCTTCCGGAAACCGGAGTAGTCACTATCGATTATTTTCCAGCGGGTAATCTTAGGCACAAACACCATATTAAATAGCAAAATAGCAACAATGCTCAAAATATAAAACCAAAGAACATTATGGTTTAAGTTAGGCCGCCTTGGAGGAGAATTATCATAAGGATTATCAGGGCCATTAGCCTGTCCCTGCCTGGTATTTCGGTTATCCGTTTGCTGAAATCCAGCAATATCTGTATAAGGATTATTTATATCAGGATCTTGACTAGCTTTAGGGTGATCCTGGTCGGTTCTTGCTGTTTTCACTCTTATCTCCCTGCCTTTCACATCTTATCTTGCTCGCAAAAGTAGCTCTCCGAAAGGGAAATATACCTCTCAGTGTCCATAGCTTAGCATAGCAAAAGACAGGTCTTGCAAAGAGAATTTGAACATTTGTGAAATCTAGGAAGAAAGTTGTGGGGACCAAACTAAAGGTAGGCCCCCCGGGAGACAAACGGAAATTTTATAAGCCCAATTCTTCCCTAGTAACCAAGAGCTCCTCATAAGTTGGAAGTGATTCAATCGCCCCTTTTTTCTGGACGCAGAAAAATCCGGAAACAGCACCACATCTCATAGCCTCAGCAAAATCAGACTCAGAAAGGTCACCGGCCCGATTACAGCCGGTTCGTAAGAGACTGGCTAAAAAAGCTCCCCAGAAGGCATCTCCGGCACCTGTTGTATCTTGGACCTTGGCCTTGATACCTTCCTGTTTCAGAACCTGGTCGCCAGGAAGGTGGACCAAAGATCCTTCAGGGCCAAGGGTAACCACAACAGCCGTTAGACCATACTTAGAGATAGCCTCTGTAACAGGCATCTTGAGCATGGGGACCTCTTCTTCAGAGATCTTAAGGAGGTCCACATAGGGTAAAACCTCATGAAAAACCTTACAACAAGCCTCAACATCATAATCCCAGAGCTGGTCCCGATAATTCAGGTCAAGGGCAACAATTTTACCCTGGCGGTGGGCTTCCTGCAAAGCATAAATATTGGTATCCTTTGACTGCCCACCTACCATCGACAAGGTACCGGAATTGATCATCCGGCAGGCCCCTATCTGGTCTTCTGGCAGCTGGTCTCGGCTTAAAAACATATCAGCACCCGGCTTTCTGGCAAAAGTAAAGGACCGGTCACCAAACTCATCCAGGTTCACAAAGGCCAGAGTTGTGGTGGCTTCCTTACAGTAGTCTGGACAGAGAAAGTCCACTCCCTCACGGTCAAAAACCTGGCCAATAAAGCGGCCAAAGTCATCCTCTCCTACCATACCGCAAAAGGCTGTATCTAGGCCATTACGAGCGACTGCTACGGCAACATTGGCAGGAGCACCACCAAAGTTCATAGAAAACTCATGACTATTCCCGGTTGGAATAAAGTCTATAAGGACTTCGCCAATACTAATTAGGTCATATTTCTTCATCTCGATCTCTCCTCGTCCTTCTATCTCTTTCTCAGCAGAAAGGCTTTCAGCCCCTTTTCATCCGCATCCGACCACAGCTATAGGCATCCACCAAAGCTTTTAAATCTTCAATCTGTGACCGTAAATCATCGCCCTCATCTGTGTCAGAAATCCGTAACCTATGTGGCATCTTTTCAACTACGTGGATATCAGGTAGGTAGCTACCCGACGACTGTACCCCTTCAAAATGGTGGTGCTCAGCCAAGGCAAGTTCATGGGAACTAAAAATCAAGGTATAACCGGCAATTCCGGTAGTTGCTTGGTAAGCTTCAGAGAGGCCACCATCGATCACAAATAATTTACCATTGGCCTTAATGGGTGTCTCACCATCCTTGATCTTAACCGGAACATGGCCGTTGATAATATGGGCCTTATCAGGGTCAAGGCCAAATTCTCGGAGGATCATGCAGGCCACTTCTTCCTGTTGTGAAAATTCATAGTAGGCAGATTTGCGTTCCTTATGGAGTTCTTTTTCAGCTAAAAAATACCGCTCGAAGGTGGCCATCTTGTCCTTGCCAAAGAGGGGGGATTTTACCCCACACCACAGATACCACATGAGGTCCTGGCCCTTCCGCCTTTCCTCGGAATTTTTTGGACTAAACCAGGCTTCCCTAACCCGATAAAAAATATAGTCCATAAGCTCTTTACCCTTGAGCTTCTTACCATCTAGATGAACTTCTTGTAACTGCCCCTTGTCATCCAAGGGAATGCAGCCATGGTAAAGGAGGTTATTGTTGTGAATCTTATACATACCTCCCACCTGGTAGAGATAGCTGATATGCTTTTGCAAACGTGGTGATGCAGCAAAAGAAACCTTTAAGGCGTTGATCAAGTCTTCCTCCTCAGGACTAAGGGCAAGAGGATCAGCAGGGTTAACTGTGGGGAAGTTTTTATCTAACAGCTCATATTCTTGACCATTTTCGACAAAAACGCCCTTTGTAAAATCTATCTTACGCAAAACATTACGGTCAGCCATTTTGAAATCAGGATTACGCTCATAGAGCTGACCTTCCAGTTTTATTTCCATGATAGCAATCATTTTTTGCATCTTTGCTGCTATCTCAGGATCAATTCGGGCAAACTGACTGCCCTCAAGATTTTTGGGCATAAACCTACTGCAAGGATCATCAGCATAAACTTGGGTTGCATAGCTATATAGAGGGCGAAGGTTGATCCCATAGCCGTCCTCAAGGCAATCAAAATTATTGTAACGAAGGGCAATCCGTAAAACCGCCATAATGGCGATAGGAGAACCTCCGGCTGCAGCCATCCAAATGATGTCATGATTGCCCCACTGAACATCAACATTAGGATAGTCCATAAGAACATCCATGATTTTTTGTGGAGCCGGTCCCCGGTCAAAAATATCTCCAATGATATGCAGTTCATCAACTGAAACATTTTGGATCATTTCACAGAGAGCCGTAATAAAGGGACGACTTGCTTCATGCTTGATGATAGCATTGATGATGGCCTGGTTGTACATATCGCTATCTTCCAGGTCAACTATAGTGTTGAGCAACTCATCAATAATTTGGGCATACTCGGGAGGGGTCTTTTCTTCAACCTTTTCTAAAGGATACTTGGATGAAACATATTTCAGGAGGTCTATCAGGCGAAAAATAGTAATCCGCACAACTTCATCCGTCAGCTTCCCCTCCTCTTCCATCATATCAAGGGCAATTTTAGGGTTAAAGACCAGAAAGGCTAGGTCATTCTGCTCACTCACAGTCATAGTCCGCTCAAATAGGGTCTTGATCTTATTGCGGGTAGCCCCGGATGCCGAGTGCAAAAAGTTGATGAAGGCCTCTGCCTCACCATGCAGGTCAGAAAAGAAAAACTCTGTCCCCTTGGGTAGGGAAAGTAGCGTTTGCAGGTAGACAATCTTGCCCCGGGCAGCCTCTATAGTCGGATAGTATTTACTTAACAAATCTAAGTGTTTTTCAATTTGATATACCTGTCTCATCTTATCTCTCTTTCTTTGCTTGCCAGCTTTACCTTTTCATTCTAACACGGCTTATGACTTAATTAAAACAGGCTAGCCATAGTGGCTAGCCTATCTCAGTTCATCTGTTAGACTTAAGCTTAGTCTTGCTCGACTGGATTAATTTCTGCATTTCCCAGATCAGAAATATACTGGTCTTCATCCTCTAAGGGTTTGTAATTTACAGCATATTCCTTATAAATAGCTTCAAACTCAGGACCCTCGATTTTTTCTTTCTCAAGCAACATCTGGGTCACCTTTTCCAGAACGAGCGACTCTGTCTGTAAGATATCCAGGGTCCTCGCATAGGCCTTATCAAGAATATCTTTAACCTCTTTATCCACCTGGGCAAGCAAGTATTCACTATGCTCTCCACTGTGACCATAGTCTCGACCTAAGAAAACCTCATCATTAGTCTGCAAGGTAAAATTCTTGAGACTCTTGCTCATGCCATAACGGGTAATCATGTTACGAGCGGTTGCGTTACAGGACTGGAGGTCAGACGAAGCTCCGGTTGAAACCTCTTGGAAGATGATTTCTTCCGCGCCACGGCCACCCAAGGTGTAACAAATATCATCAAAGAGCTGGGCTTCGGTCATATAACTAAAGTCCTCATTGGGCTTGGAGGCTGTATAGCCACCTGCCCCCCCTGCCGGGATAATGGTGACCCTTTCCACCCTCTTGGTGGTAGAAACAGCTCGCAGAACAAGGGCATGACCGGCTTCGTGGTAGGCTGTCAGCTTCCTTTCTCTGGCCGAAATCACATTGCTCTTTTTTTCCGGTCCTATCGTAACCTTGTAAACCGCCTCGGAAATATCTCGATAGCTGATCGTATTGGCATTACGTCTGGCAGCCAGGAGGGCTGCTTCATTAAGGAGGTTGGCTAGGTCTGCCCCGGTAAAACCAGGGGTCAATTTAGCAATTTCCATGAGATCAATATTGGACTCCAAGGGCTTATTTTTAGCATGAACCTTGAGGATCTCAGCCCTCCCCTTGAGGTCTGGCCGCATGACGGTTATTCTCCGGTCAAAACGCCCTGGACGCAATAAGGCCGGATCCAGAATGTCCACCCTGTTAGTTGCAGCCATCACAATAACCCCTTGATTAGGACCAAAACCGTCCATCTCAACTAAGAGTTGGTTGAGGGTCTGTTCCCGCTCATCATGGCCACCACCGAGACCTGCTCCCCTCTGTCGGCCGACAGCATCAATCTCATCTATAAAAATGATAGAAGGAGCTTTTTTCTTGGCCTCATCAAACATATCGCGGACCCTGGAAGCACCAACACCGACAAACATTTCAACAAAGTCAGAACCGGAGATCGAGAAAAAGGGTACACCGGCCTCGCCCGCCACTGCCTTGGCCAAAAGGGTTTTACCTGTTCCAGGTGCACCCACCAAGAGGATCCCCTTGGGAACTCTCGCACCAAGTTTGGCATATTTATCCGGATTTTTCAGGAAGTCGACGACCTCCTGGAGCTCGGCTTTTTCCTCATCGGCACCGGCTACATCCTCAAAGGTTACCTCATTTTCTTCAGGATTACTCAGGCGTGCCTTGCTACGGCCAAAATTCATGGTCATCCGGCCGTCACCCGCCTGCCGGTTAAAGGTGAACCAGATAAAGAAACCCAGACCGGCAACCATCAGAACTATCAAAATTAAGTTAAAAGCCCCATAAAAGTCAGTGGGCTTAGAGTAATCGTAATACTTTAGTTCGCCCTTATCATAAGCATCTTGAAACTTATCAAAAAGTTCACTAACCAGGTAGGGGTGAACCTTTTTAGTATAGGTCGTTCCACTCTCTCCTGCCTTAGCAGGTTTCAGGGTAACTTGTAAGGTCTCACCATTAAGCTTAACAGACTCTATTTTGCCTTCTTTTAACTGGCTTTGTAGGTCAGATAAGTAAACTTGGTTCGGATTATCCAGCTTAGACATGAAGTAGGATGAAAGCAGAATAACAGCTAAAAGTATGATGTAAAACGACATGCCCGATGGGCGATTTTTTTTATTTTGATTCATCAACTTTCTCCTCAGTTGAGTTTACTTCTTTACCTAAAGAATCTTCAGCCTCGTCAAGCCTTAGGATGCAAATATCCGGGAGATTGCGGTAATGGCCATTATAATCGAGACCATAGCCCACGATAAACTCATCAGGAATCTGTTTACCTATATAATGAACTTCCACCTCAGTTTTCCGCCTGTCCGGTTTATCAAAGCAGGTACAAAGCCGAAGGCTCGCAGGTTTTCTAGACTTAAGCAGACTCAGTAGGTGGGAAAGAGTCAGGCCGGAGTCGATGATATCTTCAACTACTATAACGTGTTTACCCTCAATAGAGTCTTCCAAGTCCTTAACGATTTTAACATCACCGGAGCTCTTGGTTCCGGTATAGCTGGAAACCGACATAAAATCGATTTCGCAAGGGACTTTGATTTCACGCATGAGGTCCGCCAAAAAGACTATCGCCCCCCTGAGGACACAAATCAAGACTATTTCCTTACCTTCATAGTCTTGGCTGATCTGCTTGCCCAACCTTTGGCAAATGGAGTGGATTTCCTCCTTGCTGATCAACACTTCAGATATTCTCATAATTTTCTCGCTTTCAATTTAATTCAGCTTTTATAGTTTAGTCTGGGTACTAGCATGTTCTCCCAGGCTCGCACTGTGAGTGCCTTTTATTCTTTAAAAACTTATTATATCAAGAGAATTTCAGCAAAGCTAGTATCTATGATGCCTAGGCTTGCGCTGATAGGGAACTAAAATGAGCCGACGACCGGACCTGCAGAAAGCCAAACCATCACCTATGTCGATAAGCTTATTACCATGGTCGCCATGGATAATCTGCCAGATCTGTCTGTGCTGAAGGGCGGTTAGGGCTTTACCCATCCCTATCGGTAAGGTCAAGTCATCAGCCAAATCGGTTCTTTGACTCAGGGCTAGAGCCTGATCTAGGACCAGTTTCAGAACAGCAGCCGGAAGTTTTCTGAGTTCCTTGAGAGAAAAATTGGCGGGACCGGGACCTCGTAAGCAATGGCTGTAAGCTTCTTGACCAGCCCAAGTAAGACCTTCCTCTGCATCAGTCAGATTGCACGAGAGTCGGGCTAAGACCGGACGAACATCATAGCCGACGACATCCGACCATGTGGGTAGCAGGTCATGCCTGATACGATTACGAAGATAATCATCGGATTCATTCGTCTGGTCTTCACACCAGATCCAGCTCTGGTCCTTGGCCAGCTGTAAAATTTCACTTTTGGACAAAATTAGTAAAGGCCTGCGGTAGATCCCTTGCTTAGCCTTTAGTGTCGTTAGACCGGATAAACCTGACCCACGACCCAGATTCATCACGACAGATTCAGCTAGGTCATCCCTGTGGTGGCCCAGGAGAACTATAGCCCGCTGGTCGTCCTCTAAATCAGGAGTCTGGTCTTTTTTTTCAGCGTGGCGCTTTGTGAGGTCTAGTATAAGGTCATTAAAAAATTGATATCTGGCAAAACGTCCTGCTTCTTCCAAGCCCATCTGGCGTTCCCGGGCCAAGGCAGGTACATCTACCTGACGGACCCGCAACTCCAAGCCTAATTGACCACAAAGGTCAGTGACAAAGGCCTGATCTGTCTCAGCTGCTCCCGGTCTGATCATATGATTCAAATGGGCGGCAACCACCCTAATATTTTTGAAAGTTCCTCTTTCCTGGAGCCAAAGCAAGAAATAGGCTAAGCAAACTGAATCTACCCCTCCTGACAGGGCTAATACAATCAGGCTATCCTCTTGAATGAGGCCTTCCTCCAAGCAAAAGTTTTTAAGTTTTACAAATTGTCCTGAAAACTCTTGGATCATAATTCGGCAAAGCAGGATCTATCCTAAAAATCAGGTTGTGGAGCCGACCAGGCAGGTACCTCAGGCAAAGGCGTTTTTTCCGGTTCAAAGAACATCATATACTCCGGTCTCCAGCCCAACTGTATAGTCCTTGTTTCACCATGACGGTTCTTGGCAACAATAAGTTCAGCTGTCTCCACCTTTTTATCGAGTTCTTCATTATTGTAATAGTCGTCCCTATAAAGAAACATGACCACGTCAGCATCCTGCTCGATAGCTCCAGAATCACGCAAGTCTGAAAGAATCGGCCGTTTGTCATTACGGCTCTCACAAGCCCGGGACAACTGTGAAATGGCAATAACGGGGACATTTAGTTCTCTGGCCATCAATTTTAGCTGACGAGAGATATCAGAGATCTCTTGCTGCCTGCTATCTGAACGGTTACGGTCTCCCGACATTAACTGGAGGTAATCTACGACAATCAGGCCTAGGTTATTTTCGAGCTGTAATTGTCGAGCCTTAGCCAACATCTCTATCGGGGAAACACCTGACCTGTCATCAATATAAATCGGTGCCTCAAAAAGCCCCTTAAAGTTACCTGTGATCTTATCCCAATCATCCTTAGTTAATTTGGCCGAACCGATCCGGCGCGAGTCTATAGATAAATGAGAGGAGAGGAAACGATTTGCCAGTTCTTCCTTTGACATTTCCAAGCTGAAAATTGCCGTCGGCACTTGGTAAATCATAGCCGCCTTATGGGCTATATTGAGGGCTAGAGCTGTCTTACCCATACCAGGTCTCGCTGCAACTATCAAAAGAGCACCCTTCTTGAGGCCGCCCAACGTGTCGTCAATCGAGGGATAGCCGGAATGAATCATATCATCCTTTTTGCCCTTGGCAGCTTCATCCAAGTCATTAATCCTTTCAGCTAGGACCGGCCCTAGTTTAGCAAAACCTCGGTTATCCTGATTTTCTCTAATGTCATACAGTTTTTTTGCAACCAGGTCGATGATCTCATCAACATCATCACTGTCCCCATAAGATGTAGCGATAACATCATTAAGACTTAATATTATTTGTCTGAGCTTAGATTTTTCAAGAACAATATCTGCATAGTAAGAATAGTTGCGAAGCAAGGGGGTAGAGTCAGCAAGATAAGTCAAGTATTCATAGCCGCCCACATCAAGCAAATTACCATCAAGGGAAAGGCGGTCAGAGAGGGTCACCAGGTCTACCGGTTTTCTCTCTTGGTATAAGCCATAGATTGCTGCAAATATTATCTGATTTTGAGGAAAATAAAAATCATCCTTATCCAAACTGTTAATCAAGTCAGGAATACAATCTGCCGAGAGCAGGGCTGATCCAAGGACAGCTTCTTCAGCCTGTTTGTTATGGGGTGGTGTCTTCTCTAAAATCTTTTTTCTAATCTCTTCCGGTATTCTCATCTTGGCCATTTTGCGAAAATCCCCCCATGATTCTAATTAGGCTAGCTTACAGAAAGCAAGCTAGCCTATCATTGTTCCTATTGGCGAGACTAACCGTAACAAAACTCGTCCGGTAAGCCCCTACTATCAAGCCGGTCTAATAAAGTGATAAACCAGTCTATGCCTTAAGCTTACACTTCTTCAATAGCTTCAATAACTACTTCAGATTCTTCGGCTTCAGCGGCCTCAGCAGCAGCAACTGTAGCTGCAATCTCAGCTTCCACAGCTTTAGCTTCAGCATTAGCCTTGGCTTCGGCAGCTTCAGCCTGATCCTTAGCTTCAGCAGCTTCTTTAGCAGCAACTAGCATCTGTTGTTTACGGGGATCTTCGTCCTCAACATGGATGATGAAGTCGACGCTGACCTCAGGATGCAGTTTGATGTTGGCCTTGTAAGTTCCAATCTCCTTGATCTGATCTAACAAGGAGATATCCCGGCGCTCAACATCATAACCAGCCTCACGTAAAGCCTCTGCCACGTTGATATTAGTTACAGCACCAAACAAACGGCCGGCCTCACCCGTCCTAACCTTGATGGTGAACTCTTTATCCCTGATCTGGTCTGCTTTTTCTTGAGCATCAGCCAAGCTCTTGGCCCGTTTAGCTTCAAAAGCCCTTTGTTGGGTCTTTAGTTGGTTTAAATTAACTTTATTAGCTCTAACAGCTAAATTTTGACGCAATAAATAATTGTTAGCATAGCCACGTTTAACCTCAACGATCTCACCGGCCTGGCCCAAATTATTGATGTCTTCTATTAAAATGACTTTCATTTACTATCCTCCAGATAAATAATTCTCCTGGCTGAATGTCATGGTTCAACCAGAGTTCAAATTGCTAAATTATTCTCCCGTGTAGGAAAGCAATGCCATTTGGCGAGCACGTTTAATTGCTGTTGCTATCTCTCTTTGGTGCTTAGCACATGTGCCCGACATACGACGCGGTAAAATCTTACCGCTCTCTGAGACATACCTCTGTAAGGTACTTACGTCTTTATAGTCAATGTGCTCAATGTGTTCAGCACAAAAATGACAAACTTTTCTACGACCACGGCGTGGGCGGAAACTTTTGCGACCGCCTTTCCTGTTATCTGCCATCAGTCAAACTCCTTTCAAAATTAAAGAAAATTAAAATGAATTAAAGGTCAAAAGGTAGAGAAGTGTCATCAACTTCCGGCATAAAACCATCGCCTTGGGGTATAGCCATACCCTGGTCCGCCTTGGTCTGCTGATCGTAGTTACTGCCCTTAGAGTAATTCTGCTGAGAATTATTCCTAGAATAACCAAGACCATTGTCATCAGTCTGCCTCTTGTTATCAGCAAAGTAAGCTTCATCTACGATGACCTCAGTTATATAACGGCGCTCACCCTTATCATCCTCCCAACTTCTAGGTTGGATGGAACCGACTACGCAAACTCTTGCTCCCTTCTCAAAGTAACGGGCTACAAACTCTGCGGTCTGCCGCCACGCTACACAAGGGATAAAGTCAGTTTCTCTCTCACCTTGTTGATTTTTAAAACGCCTATCACAGGCTAAGGTGAAAGAACACACAGAAATGTTGCTCTGGGTCGTTCTGAGTTCCGGGTCTTTAGTTAGTCTTCCCATTAATATTGCTTTGTTCATATTTTGACCTTTCTCTTCTGTCTGTTACTCCTTAACCGCAGTTACCAAATAACGCAAAACGTTATCAGTAATTCTTAAAACACGATTAATTTCTAGTGGAAATTCAGGTTCAGATTTGAAATTAACTAAAACATAATAACCTTCGGTTTCGTCTTCGATCTCGTAAGCGAGACGTCTCAGTCCCCACACATCTGTCTTGATGTCCTCAGCTTTTGTTTCAAGCAAAGCTTGAATTTTTTGAGTTAAAGACTCAATAGCTTCTTCACCAACTGACGGATTGAGCACGTAAAGTAATTCGTATTGTCTTGACAACTTGTTCACCTCCTCTCGGTCTAATGGCTCTAATTGAATTGAGCGAGGAATGCATTTGTAAAATGCACGATCCACTTAAGGATCTAGTCCATATATTTAATTTGATTAGACTTTATTAGTTTATCACACTTCTGTTTCATGCGTCAATTTATCGACCACATGGGGCATAATGTCCATGAATGTCCGAGCTAACTTTTGATATTCGATCAAATCTTTACCATAGGGGTCCTCTATATCACCCTGGTGGCCGGAAAATTCTGCCAGACTTAAGATCTTATCTTTAAAAGCAGGATAATAAATCCTGAGTAGGTCTCGCTGGGTCTCAGTCATCGTTAAAACCAGTTTGGAATCGCGGATCATTCTCTCCTCTAATTGATAGGAAATATGGTCTTCAACGTAAATGCCATAGTCTTTCAATGCAGTAACGGCGTTAGGCGAAACGGATACTCCCGTTTCTGCCGCCAAGCCGGCAGACTGGGCAAACCAACTGCTATTTTTTTCTTCAGCGAAATGATTAAACACAGCCGCAGCCATAGGGCTCCGGCAGGTATTGCCGGTGCATACAAACAACAAATGGTCTTGCTTTGAATCTAATAATTTCATATGTTCTCCATTATTCCAATCTAACAGGCCCATCACTGCAGTGAGTGAGGTCTTAGAAAATTATAAAGCTTATTATAGCGATTTTTTACACTTAAAGTTTAAACTTATCTTATATTTAACAGCTCTGTTCATCGCTAAAACTTAAAGTTTCCACCTATACCCTATAGCTGGCAGCCTTACCCAAGCGGTTCATGTAAGCAATCCCCGCTTCTTTGGAAGCTTCAGCCGTACATATTATCAGGTCAACCCCTATCCGGTCAAACTCTCTAAATTGGTCGAAGAGGTCGTGGGCTGCTTGTCCCGCCCCTTGGCTATTATCATAAGTGTGCTGCTGACTTTCTAGGTCAACGCCCAGCTTTTTTTCTAGATTCAATAAAAATTCAGCTTTCTCAAACTCTTGAGCAAAAGAATCTGCAAAGAATAAACCCAGTCTCAGCCTTTTTCTAGCTACCGCCTCTAAGCCTGCTTCCGTAGCCATGAAGTTTAAAATTCCTTCTTCCAAGCGTTCTAGCCTTGGTCGATCTCCAGCTAGTCCTAGGATTAAAACCTTTGCCGTGGGAGAATAATGACGGTATTTTTGTCCCGGAGCCTTAGGCTTTTCAATGGCTTTTTGAGGGGCTCGGTAATCCTTAACGAAAAGTCCTGTCCGCCTGCTGATCTCACTGGCTGAAACCAAGCCCGGTCGTAGTATCTCCGCAGGATCAGAGGTCAGGTCAAGAATCGTAGACTCTAGACCACACCTGCAAGGTCCACCGTCTAAAACATAAGGAACTTTGCCGTCAAGATCTTGCATAACATGCCAGGCTTTAGTAGGAGAAGGCTTACCGGAAAGGTTGGCTGAGGGAGCAACTATCGGCACCCCTGCTTCCTCAATTAAAGCCCTGGCGACCCGATTTTCCGGGAAGCGGATAGCTACAGTCGTGAGGCCTGCAGTAATTTCATCAGATAAGTTTGGGGCCTTTTCGACAATAATAGTCAGGGGGCCCGGGGCAAAGTCTTCGAGGACCCTATAAGCCGTCTCCGGTATGTTAACAGCCACCTTATCTAAATCTTCTATCTTGCTAAGATGGACAATCAAAGGATTATCCTGAGGGCGCCCTTTTACTCTAAAGACCTGCTTAATTGCTTCAGGAGCAAGAGCAGAGGCACCCAGCCCATAGACCGTTTCCGTGGGGAAAGCTACCAACTGGCCTTCTCGAATGGCCCGGGCAGCAGGTCTCAGGTCTGCTAAGTTAAAATCGGGATATAGGTTAATCAGTTGTGTTTTCATCTTACCATCTACCGGCTTATTCCGTCTTTACCTCTCTTCAAATAACTTTTCTCTAGAATCACTTTTTCTTAAAAAGTCCGTTTATACCCCTAGTTGTGGCTTTCCATAGCCTTTTCGTGGGCGGCTGCCTGAAGGCCATTGATAAAGGGATCAAGGTCACCGGCTAAGACATTGTCGAGCTGGTAAACAGTCATATTAATTCTATGGTCGGTCACCCGGCCTTGGGGAAAGTTATAGGTCCTGATCCGCTCACTCCGGTCACCTGTTCCCACCTGGTCTCGGCGGTCACTAGCTATCGCAGCATCTTGAGCTTTTTGCTCTTTTTCATAGAGTCTCGCACGTAAGACCTGCATGGCTTTATCTTTGTTTTTATGCTGAGACCTTTGGTCTTGGCAGGTAACTACCATACCTGTGGGTAGGTGGGTAATCCGGATAGCCGAGCTAGTTTTATTAACGTGCTGCCCACCAGCCCCGGAAGCCCGATAGGTGTCAATCTGAAGATCTGCCGGGTTAATGGTTACATCAACCTCCTCAGCTTCAGGCAAAACCGCCACGGTAACGGTTGAAGTGTGGATTCTGCCACCAGCTTCAGTCTCCGGTACTCGCTGGACCCGGTGGACACCACTCTCAAATTTAAGCCTTGAATACGCACCTTGCCCATCGATTTCAAAGACTACTTCTTTAAAGCCACCAATTTCATTTTCCGACAAATCAATGATGCTATAGGGCCAGCCGTGGGCCTCAGCATAGGCGGCATACATCCGATAAAGTTCGGCTGCAAAGAGGGCTGCCTCATCACCTCCGGCACCAGCCCTAATTTCGACAATGACAGATTTTTCATCATTGGGGTCTTTGGGAATCATAGCCAGACGGATGCGTTCGGTCAAAGCTTCCTGCTCTATTTCGAGCTCAGCGATCTCATCCCTAATCATGCTTTTAAAGTCCTGGTCTGACTCATCCCGCATAAGCTGTTTATTTTCCGCTAATTCTTGCTCTACCTGGTTTAACCTTGTTACATCCTTATATAAGGGCTCAAGTTCACCAAACTCTTTCAAAAGCTCCAAGTAACGAGTCTGATCACTGATGATAGCCGGATCCGAGAGCATCATACTAAGCTCCTCATAGCGACTTATTGTGGTTTCTAATTTATTGTCCATTCTAGCTCCTGTCTTTGCTTATGCCGGCGATCTGCAGCACAGCTTACATGGATACCTACTTATTTTCTTCTCGTTTATCTGCCCATAAACTATCGTTTAAACGGCCATGATCAGCCGCAACTACTGGTCATTTAATTTTAATACAAGCAAGCCAAAAGGCCTAGAGGAAGAAACCCAGCAGGCGGTCATGACCCTGCCAATCATCTTGCATTATGCTTTGTTGAAAAGCAAGACCCGAACTTTGGAAAATAGCCAAAATGTCCTCCCGTTGGCCTGCCCCATGTTCGATCAAAAGGAAGCTCTTTGAGGTAGCTAAAAAAGGCTTAATTTCTGCCGCTATCCGCCGGTAGAAAAGCAAGCCATCCGTACCTCCATCCAAAGCTTCAGCCGGTTCAAAGTCTCTGACTGTGGTCTCCAACTGTGCTAGGTCAGAACTTTTGATATAGGGCGGGTTAGCCAAGATGAGATCAAAACCTGGCTCCCCTCCTGTCTCAAGGAGAGTTTGTGGAAAAAGATCTGCCTTCAGACAAATAGCCCGGCCTCCTTCTCTAATATAACGGTCCAGATTTTTCCGGCAGGTAACCAGACTTTTCGGAGAAATATCAGTCATGACTAGGCTAGGCTCATAGGATTTTCGGATCAATTCTAAATAAACGCTTATACCAAGACAACCGGATCCGGTGCAGAGATCAAGAATCCGTGGCTTCCTTGGTAAATCTAAGTCTAAGGCCCGGCTCACGAGCAGTTCTGTCTCCGGCCTCGGGATCAAACAATTGTCAACCAAAAAAGCCCGACCATAAAAGTCAGCCCAACCACTGAGATAAGCAAAAGGTTTACCCATAGAGCGCTCCTTGACCATGGTCCTAAACTGCTCTATCTCGCCATCCTCCAAAAGCCGGGCCGGCTCTGCTAATTGCCTAGCTAGAGAAATTTTGGAAACCAGTTCTAAAATAAGCCTGGCCTCCCTCTTAGGCTGGTCCACTCCAGCCGCTGAAAGGTTGGGGCTTGCCCACCGAATTAGGTTATCTATACTTTGCATAGGTAAATTGTGCACTCAAGAAAAAAGGAGTAGGTACAAATCGTACGCACTCCCTTTGTTGGTCTGGTCTCAGCTTTTTATTTGCTCTTGTTAGCTGCACGATCCATACGGCGTTTAAACTTATCAACCCGACCACCGGTATCTACCAGTTTTTGACGTCCTGTATAGAAAGGGTGGCATTTAGAACAAATATCAACTGAAATGCTCTCTAAGATTGAACCTGTTTCAAAAGTTTCACCACAGGCACAACGAACCACACATTTTCCATATTTTGGATGAATTCCATCTTTCATTTGTTTCACCTCACATGCCCGTACCGCCCGTGAGCCATTTGGATTCACGATTGCGGCAGGAGTTAATTGGCTATAATCAGCTAGATAATCGTACCTGCTTTAGAAAATCTTGTCAAACGGGATTTTGCTTTGCAAGTCAGAGTTCCTTAAGAATCATTAAGAAAATTGACTGGCCTATCCTACCGCATTAAAATACAGGACAGAATGGAGGTTGAAATGACCAAGCAAAGAAGATCCCGCCGCAATGTTAGGCACACCGGCCTGCTTGTTTTAGCCACCCTCACCTTGGTTCTCATTACCGGGATAGTCTTTCTTATTTCCAGGCCAGACCTTCTTTATAAAATTCAAAGCATCTTCATTAGGTCCGATAATGCCATAAATTGGAAAAGCTATAAGACCGGGATGGAACTTGTCAGTTATGATCTCGCTGCTGAGCCTGATTGGCAAGAGGACCAGAGCCTACTCTTAATTAACAGAGACCACCCTCTACCAGATGGATTTGAACCGGACTTAGCTGAATATAGGGATAGCACAGTTTACATGAACCGGGCCTGCCTTGATGCTTACGGCCAACTCTCCGATGCTGTCAGTCGGGAAACCGGCGACACTCTTTATATCAGTTCACTCTACCGAACCTATGAGGAGCAAGCCGAGATCCATAAAGAAGACCCCGTCTACTCCCTCCCACCGGGAATGACCGAACATCAAACAGGACTTGCAATAGATGTTTACGTCGCCCAATTTGCCGGTCTCAACTTTATTGAATGCCCTGCCGGCCAGTTTGTTAATTCAAATTGCTCTGAATACGGCTTTATCATTCGTTATGCTCAAGGCAAAGAGGATATTACAGGTATTCCTTTTGAGCCTTGGCATATCCGCTATGTTGGCCTACCCCATTCTGTCATCATGGAGATGGAATGGTGGACGCTCGAAGAGTATATTGACCATCTGGTCCCGGGTGAGATATATGACCTTGATCACCAAGGCGTCCACTATTTGGTCAGCCGACAAAAAATTGGCGATCCGGTCCGCCTACCCAAAGGCCTTAAACATGTTACCTATTCACCCGACAACACCGGCTACATAATTCTTACAGCTACCATACCGGACTAACGGCCGGACAAAATTTTAATCTGCCGCCACACCACAATAAAATTCATATACAGCATTGCTGATAGCCTCTGCATAGACTCTGTGCTGTTCTTCTGACAGGAGGATTTGGAGGTCATAAATTTGATTCTTAGAACTGATCTCTATTTCCAAGCTATTCAGGTTAATCAAACGAAGGCAGGGAACAATCTGCTCCTGGACTCCATCCTCCCCCGAATATTTAAGGGCAGGAATCAGCTGGCCAATGTTCTTACTCATGAGCTCCGCCAATTTGAGTCTACCATCTGTATCATAAGCAACATAGGCCGGTTTTTCCGCTGTCGTTTCAGTCATGGATGAAGTCTGAGCACCGATTGCTGCACTCTGACCGGCTAGGTATTTAACAAGGCTACCTGTTTTTTCCGACTTATCTTGACCAAATTTGAGATTTAGGAAAATCCTATCATTGTACTGGCGTTCCACATCGAGAAGAAGACGTTGGTTTTTGGATACACCTATATCTGGAAACATCTGCTGGACCTGGTCCGAGGTTCCCGATACATGTTGAATGCTTTCAAGTGGACTAAGTAATTTTTCTAAGGGCTTGCTGGTAAATTTTTGCTCGGTTAGCTCAGCTAAAAAGTCTGATAAAACTGAATGGCCGACAAAGGCTGCTTTCTGGGTGGCTTGGCTAAGCTGACTATCAAGCACAACAACATTAGCCCCTAAGGCTTCAAGACTTTTACTGCAGTGCAAGGATATACTTTCTAAAATCTTTTGTAAGTCCTTATCACTAACCTGACCAAGATCCGAAAAATCAGTTCCCTGTCCTTTTTCTTCCGCTACTTTGGCCTCCGCTTGATCAGCTGCCTGGCTATCTAGTGGGTGAGTTTGCTTCTCATTTAACTCTTCAAGACTAGAAAACTGAAGGTCTGACGTATTGTTTTCCTGATGACCGGATCCGGTCTGACTCCCTTTGGACTCAGTGTCTATGTTTGTAAGAGAGTCTATAGCCAAGTAAACTGTAATCCCTTTGAGGGAATTTTCATCCTTAATGCGGTTTTGGTAAAGATCCAGTTGGACATTGTGGTAAACCGGAACAGCCGAATCATAGGGCCATGCCCAAACCCCTCGGCTATTTTTGCTGGTAGCCTTATAGTCCATCTCGTTGATTGGGAGTTCATCAGCTGTCGTCTTGTTGGCCTGTTCGGCCTTTTTTTCCATCTGAAGCCTAACCTCCGGATCAAACTTTTCAGGATAGGATCGCCGTAAAACCCCCATAACGGCCAAGGCAATTAAGGAGATGACTACCAGGCTAGCAACTATTTTTAAAGCTTGTTTTTGGGTCATGGCCGGACTGTAAATTAAAGACCGTATTTGCTGGTCAGAAGGTCAACCAAGCGGCCTGCCATCTTTGCGATGGTCTTTTGGTCTTCACCTTCGATCATAACCCGGATAATCGGCTCAGTACCAGAAGCACGGACCAAGATTCTGCCTTTTTTGTTAAGTTTTTCTTCCTCCTGAGCGATTGCAGCAAGGATATCCTCATCTTTGAGGGCAGCTATCTTCCGGTCATTAGGAATGTTAGCATTCTTAAGAACTTGCGGCAGAGGCTGCATAATCAAGCGGGCTTCTGACAGGCGCTGACCTTTATTATGCAGGGTCTTCAAAAGGGCTAGGGCACTGAGCATTCCATCTCCGGTTGTAGTATGGTCAAGGAGAATAAGGTGACCGCTCTGCTCACCCCCCAAGACAATTCCGGACTTCAGCATTTCCTCTAAAACATAACGGTCGCCTACCTTAGTCTTGACAAGACCTATTCCCGACTTTTCTGCAAAAATATCAAAGCCAAGATTACTCATGACGGTTACGCAAACCTTATCATCTTTAAGCTCACCAGCCTCCTGCATACCTGATGCGATAATAGCCATAATCCCATCACCATCGACCATGACACCATTTTCATCTATAGCCAGCATCCGATCAGCATCACCATCAAAAGCAATACCTATATCACAACCCTCCCGGCGAACAGTTTGCGTCAGCCGGTCAAGATGGGTAGAACCGCAATTCAGATTAATGTTAACCCCATCCGGCTCAATGCCGATTGCTACAAGGTCAGCACCCAGGTCGGTAAAGATCCCGGGAGCAATATGGTAACTGGCTCCGTTGGCACAATCCAAGGCGATTTTCATGCCCGTCAAGTCGACACTCATCCGGCGTTTAAGGTGTTCGGCGTAATCCCTGGCAGCATTTGCTTTAGGGATCCTGTGGCCAATTTGATCACCGATCGGCCGATTCATATTCTCATCAAAGTTTAAAACTTCTGCCTCGATTTGATCTTCAACCTGGTCCGGCAATTTATAGCCTAGACCGCCAAAAAATTTAATACCATTAAATTCAAATGAATTATGTGAGGCCGAAATCATCACGCCGGCATCACAGTGATATTTTCTAGTCAAATATGCAATTCCCGGGGTTGGAATAACACCTGCCAAAACGGCATCTGCACCGGCAGAGGTGATTCCAGCTACTAGGGCCGACTCCAACATTCCGCAGGAAATTCGCGTATCAGCACCTACTAATATCATAGGCTTATGAACTTTTTCTCCGGTCAAAACCTTGGCCCCAGCATAACCTAGGCGAAAGGCCAGGTCCGGAGTTAACTCTTTATTAGCAATACCACGGACTCCATCCGTACCAAATAATCTCGGCATAATCTATATCTCTCTTTCTCTACTCTTTATCCAGGGGGCGGACTGCAATCGTAACTTCTTGCGGATTGACATAGTCTGTCCTCGTGTATAGGGCTACATTCTTTTTCACAGTAATATTGACACTCTGAATACCAGACTTTTTGATCTGGTCAAGGTCGACATAGGCTTGAATATCACGGTTTGACATGCTTTCCAAGAGGTTCTTTCGACCAGTCAGAGAAATCTGGACATCCTCGGCAGGATAGGTAACTTCCAGACCCCGATCAGCCAGCCCTTCCGTATTTTGATAGGTCAAGGACACATTGAAGGGTTTGGATATAATGGGATTGATCGTAGCTTGAACATAGATCCAAAGCAAGCTGGATGAAATAAGTGAAAGCACAAAAAGGCCAAGCCTCTTAGATTTTTTCATCTTGCCGCCTATGGCATTAACATCTTTATTCTTAGACCGTCTCTTCCGTAAGAACCTGAACTTTTTATCCTGCTCGTCATCAGGTAAAAGAAGACGGTGGAGTTGGGTCCTAAGGGCATCGCTGTTATCTAGAACATAAAGACGACCCTCGATAGCAATGCTGATGGTCCCCTTCTCCTCAGAAACCACAATAGCAACAGTATCCCCCATCTCTGAGGCACCAATCGCAGCTCTGTGCCGTGTCCCATAATCATTACGGAGGTGGTAGTTGTCAGATAAAGGGATGTGGATCTTGGCTGCGGCAATCCGGCCATAGCGAATCAGGATAGCCCCATCATGCAAAGGAGTCCCATTATAAAAAATCTGCTTGAGCAAGCTGGTTGAAACCGGCGAATCAATCTGAACGGCATTTTCCTGATCTTGGAGGTCACCCAGGGGAGTGGTCCTCTCTATCACAATCAGGGCACCCGTCTTGGTTAAGGCCATATCATGGCAAGCCTGAACAATCGACTCAATAAGCTGTGAGATGGTCGTTGCTGTATTTTCTCCCTGGTACTCACCTACTTTGATATTAAAAAAGCCTAAACCGGACCGACCCACTGTCTCTAGGGCCCGCCTTAATTCCGGTTGAAATATAATCACAAAAGCAATAGAAAAAACCGAAATGGTATTGAGCAAGAGGAAAGAGAGAAGACTAAGACCAAATATCCTGGCTATAATCGTTAAGAAGATGATAAACATAATCCCTTTTAGGAGCTGCCAGGCTCTAGAATCTCTCACCAATCGTAAAATATAGTAGAAGATAAAACTGGTTATCAGGATATCAACTAGAGCTAGGGCAATATCCAAGGGTTCTCCAATAAAGAGGATCCCCTCCTGTAAAGAGTTAAAGAGATTTTTGAAAAAACTTACAATTTGGTCCAGCTGACCCATAGTGCTCAACAAGTTGCTATCCTCCTAAACCTCCAACAATTATAGCGAGAAAAGAGGAAGATGTGAACCGCTACCATAACCCGAATCGTGGATAAGTCTCTTTCTCTTGAGATCAGCGAGAAAAGATTCCTTACCAACGACTCCTCCTTTTCGAAGCCGGGTTATGGAGCTATGACAAAACTACTTATGGAGCAGGGGGCTAATCTTTTTGTAGACAGCCATGACGATCAGGGAGACCACAGTTCCCTTAAACAGGTTGAAAGGAACAAAGACAAAGAAGAGGAGGGTCTTCATATCAGTAACCAGACTATTACCTACAGACTGGGTAACTCCAATGATGGCTTCCAGGTCAAAACCCATGCTCTTAGCATAGAAAGGCAGGTTGATATAATAATTAACCAAAACACCAAAAAGGGCCATAGCGATTGTTGCAATTACCATGCTAACCAGGGCCATTTTTTTTGTCTTATGCTTTCTGTAGATAAGCCCAGCAACAAAGACAAAACCGCCACAAACAATAAAATTACTTAATTCTCCAATAAAGGCTGTCTGGCTTGCCGGTAGGTGGGTCAAATTCTTGATCAATTCGATAATCAAACCTGACCAGGGCCCCATGGAAAAGGCCCCCAGCAAGGCCGGGACTTCGGCAAAATCAAATTTTAAGAAAGGGGGCATTAGGGGCAGGGGAAATTCCAGATACATCAGAACAATAGCTGCTGCGGCCAAAACACCTGTCTTTGCAATCCAACGGACTTTTTCACTTTCCTGATCGCGTGCTAATTTTTGTGATTCTTTCAGTTCGTAGTTTGACATTTGAAACCTCCTTGTCAGAACATCTCATTTGCCAAAACAAAAAGCCCCGACAAATGACGGGGCAATGGCTAATCAATTTTACAACTAGCTATGCTTCCTTCCATCCAGACTATACTGTCGGCTAAGGATTCTCACCTCATCAATCTCCTAGAAGAGTCGCGGGCTGATGCCGGATCTAATTACATAGCAGCTAGCTCCTGCAAACACCGCCGGTAGGGACTTTCACCCTGCCCCGGAAACACCTTGTCTATATTTTTATTTAAAACTCTGTCAGCTGACCTCGTTCTTGGTCCGATAGAAAGTTCATCCTATCCCCAGCAACAAACGCGGTCTGCTAGTAAGATAAGACCACCCATACATGGGTGATCCTAAGCAGACTAAGCTAAGTTGTTGAGTTTTTTTGCAATTTGCGATTTCTTATGTGCGGCCTGATTTTTATGAATAAGCCCTTTAGAAACAGCCTTATCGAGTTTCTTTTGAGCATTCAAGGCTAACTCAGCCGCATTTTCTGCGGAAGTATCCAATGCTTGATGTGTATGCTTCAAAACTGTTTTTAATTGGCTTTTCCTTTGCTTATTAACCTCAGTCCTTCTAGCAGTTTGTTTAACACGCTTGATTGCTGATTTAATATTTGGCATCCTCTCACCTCCTGCAGATTAATTTCAGGTAGTAATTCTATCACGCATTATAGGACAGTGCAAGTCTCAAGTGTTATTTACACCTCACCCTCGCTAACCTAGGCTTTTGATACGACTGTTCCTCCCTTCTCAAATCTGATTTCTCAAAAACTCAAAACCGCCCACATGTACTTGCACGCGAGCGGTTTTAGGTCTACTTTAACTTATCTTATGGACTAAGAAGTTTTATCGGTCTTCTTTCTTCTTCCTGGCTAGGGCGAGCATGCCGCCTACAGCAAGGAGGATGGCCGGAGCCTGGATAGAGAGTACACCGACTTCACCTGTTTTCGGTAAAGGCTTAGTGTTCCTGTTGATCTCCAACAAGCTACCAGCCGGCAGGCGAGAGTTCTTGCCTGAACCTTGTTTTCCAAGATTATTGGATTGGTTCTTTCCCTTGCCCTCGTTTTCCGGTTTACCTTGCGGTTTGTCGGGTAATTTTTCCCAGACAGCTTTGATGACGGTATCTTCATTAATTGTAACTTCGGCATTTTCTGCATATACCGTATTGCCTATCATCCAGCCCTTAAATTTCTGTTTGGCCGGGGCGGTAAAAGCATTGGCAGGAAGGGTAAACTTGCTGCCTTTATCGACAGTCTGACCTGCCATTTCTCCGCCACCACCGTTACCATCGTAGGTAACGTTAACCTTGATCTTCTTCCAAACAGCCTTTACTTCGGTGTCCTTGTCAACGGTGATCTCGATGCCCGCAGCTACTTCTTTGCCGTCGACTTCCCAGGCTTTAAACTCTTGGGTATCATCCGGAGCGGTGAAGGTGCTTTCGAGCAGGGTATATTTACTGCCCTTCTTCATGGTTTTACCCGTCATTTCACCACTGCCACCATTAGGGCTATAGGAAACCTTCACCTCGATATCTTGCCAAATGGCTTTTATAGTAGTGTCTTCCTTAACGGTGATTTCAACGCCTGCAGCGTACTCGGTATCACCGATCTTCCAGGTCTTGAACTTTTCGTTTTCCGGGGCAGTAAAAGCATTATCCAAAATCTTGTACTTTGAGCCCTTGTTGAGGGTCTTGCCGTCTTTGAGTTTCCCATCGGTCATGGTTCCCTTACCGCCGCCCGCATCGTAGGTAACCTCAACCGTTTCGAGCGTCTTGCGGGCCGGATCTGATTCAAGCGGCGGTTCTTCAGGAATTAATCCGCCATTGTCTTTCGCTTTTGCCGTGATGGTTCCACCAACTTCGATGTCTTCGACACTCAGAGTGATCACACCGGTGTTCTCATCAACGCCAGTTCCACTCCATTTATTGGTATCCAAATCTCGCGTTGCAGTAACGGTTTTCTCCGCTCCAGAAGCGTCTTTATAGGTAATCATGTAGGACGCCAAGTCGGTATCATCGCCGGGATTTTTATAAGCCGGTGGAGTAATGGTGACTTTGCCGGTATCCGTATCTACCGCAATCCCTGGAGATTTAGGTGCAATATTTTTCACCAGGTCTTTGGCAGGGAATTTAGTGACTTTGGCCCCATCGTTTACTTTATAGGTTCCATCAGGATTTTTTGCGTAAATCGGATTGCCGTTATTATCCCAATCATCAACTTCCACATCATTAGGACTGATTATTGTAACGTTTCCGTCTTTATCAAACTCG